>NZ_JAFFZF010000036.1:0-65286 GCF_016924115.1 Gordonia sp. BP-119 | reverse complement strand
GGGGTGACCGGGGTGAGGGTGGCGTCGGGGCGGGCGGCGAGGTCACGGACATGCTCATCGGAGATGGTGCCGTTTTCGTCGAGGAATCCGACCCCGGGTGCTCCGGCGAGGGTGGTGGCATCGGTGACGACATGGATCACGACTTCGGCGCGGACCGCGTCGAGCACGCTCTGCGGGTCGGGGATGTCGGCGGTGCACTCCTGCTCGTTGTCGTCGCATTGGCACTCGAATGGTGTGCGGGTCAACAGCGCGAACATCGCATCGGATCGTCGTATCCCCTGGTTGCGGCCATCCCGCTTACAGACGGCATCGGCGAGGATGGCGACGGCTTTGGCCGAGATCCGCACGTTCTCCGCCGACATCACGGCGGTGAGTTCGGCGGTGCCGTCGGGCAGTTCGTGGGTCCACACCCCACGCTGATCCATGGCGTCTTTGCGGCGTTGACGTACCGCATCCGGATCGTGGCGGAAGACGAGGCGGTCGACCATGTCCCGCAACCGCGCCCGATCCCACACGCCTTTTCGGCGGCGCACCGTGTCGGCGATCTCGGCATCAAGTACTGGGGTGATGGGGTCATCGGCGGGGATCAGTTCGGTGCGGGAGATGATCAACCGGATCTGCCACTGCGACAGGACCCCGTCACGCAACGTGTCGGCGGTGTCGGGGAGCCGGTCGCGCAGCGCGATGGCCTCGTCGATCAGGGTCTCGGCATGCCGGCGGGACACCCCGGCTTGGCGGGCGATGCGGGCCGCGCAGTCAGCCTGGCCGTCCATCACGAACCCGGACGCGCTGGTGGTGATCAGTCGGTCGGTCATCGCCGCGATCGTCTGATACCGGTGCCAGGCCAGGTAGGACTCGCCGCGTCGGGTGGCGTCGAGGCCGGCCATCAACATCACCATGTCGGTCTCGGCCGCGTGGGCAGGATCGACCCCGGCGATGTACTCGTCCGGTAGATCGGTCCACGCCTCCACCACGCCCCCCGACGCCTGTTCGACCCACCCCTTTCCGGGGTGTGTTCTGTTACCAACCAATCTAAACCCGACCACCGACAATTCTGGATGCGTCTCCACGGCGCATCGTCGTCGTAGACGAAATGATCTCTGCGAGTATCGGTATGGTGCCGTTCGGGTTCGCCGGCGGCTGAGTTCCTCGGGTCGCCAGGTGGTTTCGACACGGCGACTCGCCTAGCGGCTCGTTGCCGGCTCAACCAGCGGGGGTGGGCGACTCGCCTAACGGCTCGTTGCCGGCTCAACCAGCGGAGGGGGTGCCGGCTCAACCAGCGGGGGGCGATCGCCAAGCGGCTCGGGGCCGCTCGACCAGCCAAGGATGTCGCGGCTGCGCGACGAGCGCTCCGCAGGTCAGCGACGACGAGTAGGTCGAACGCGCCGATCCGGAACCACTCCGCCGGCGCTCACACCGACGCCGCGCGGGCCCGTCCGAGCATGGCGCGAGCGACGGTGTCGAGGTGCACGTCGTCGTCCTGGAACAACAGCTGGTCGGTCTTGGCCCGCCGGAAGTGGTGATGCAGCGGGTGCTCCCACGTGAACCCGATCCCGCCGTGGATCTGGATGGCCTCCTCCGCGGCGTACATGGCGGCTCGCGAGGCCAGCACGCGAGCCGACGCGGCCCGCTCGGCGAGATCCGCGTCGTCGAAGCGGTCGACATCCGCGGCGTCGAGGACCGTCGCCTCGGCGAGCTCGGTGGCAACGAGCATGTCGACGAGGCGGTGTTTGAGCGCCTGAAACGATCCGATCGTGCGACCGAACTGCTGACGCGTCTTCGCGTAGTCCACCGTCATCTCGAGGCACCGGCGGGCGATACCCACCTGCTCGGCAGCCAGGGCGATCATCAGCAGCGACCGAACCCGGCGCAGCCGCTCCTCGAGATACGGGCCCGACACCCGGGCCGCCTCGACACCGGTGAACTCAACAGTCGCGAACTCTCGTGTGAGATCCAGGCTTTCACGCTGGTGGCGGCCGACACCGGCAGAGCTGCCGTCGACGACGGCGAGTTCCACACCGGACGCGGTGTGCGCGACGACCACGAGCACGTCGGCCGACGCCGCGTCGAGGACGACGTCCTGCCGTCCGTTCAGGACAAGCGTTCCCTCATCGGTGACCTCCGCACCGATCGACGAGGAGACCACGGCGGGGCCGCAGACGAGTGCGGCGCGCCGCTCCCCGGACGCGATGGCCGGCAGGTGTGCCCGTCGCCCCTCGTCGTCGGCGGCATGGAGCAGGGTGAGGCCGGCCATGATCACCGACGAGAGGTACGGCGAGGAACCGAGACAGCGACCGTTGGCGGTCATCACGACCGACGCGTCCTTCACCCCGTACCCGGCCCCGCCCAGATCCTCCGGAAACGGGATCTCGGTCAGTCCGAGTTCCCGAATCGACGGCCAGACATCCTGCGCCGGAGCGTGTTCCGACCACGCATCGGTGAGGGCGGCCTGCAGATCGCGCTGCTCCACGGTGAGTTCGATGGGCATGTGTACTCCTAGCGGGGTTCGCGCGGCAGCCCGAGGCCGCGTTCGCCGATGATGTTCCGTTGGATCTCGTCCGAGCCGCCCGCGATGCGGTACCCGGGTGCGCCGAGCAGATGCTCCGACCATGCGAACGTGTCGGGCTCGCCGGTGTCGGCGACGATCCGGTCGCCGAGGAACGACGCCGCGGCGTCGCCGACGCGCTTCAGGTTCTGCGTCCACACGAGTTTGCCGATGGAGCCCTCGACACCCGGCACGGCACCCGCCCGTTCACGTTCGGCGTAGCGCGCCACCATGAGGGCCGCCGCCCGTTCATAGATCGCGGCGTCACCGAGGCGCCGGCGGACCAACGGGTCGTCGGACAGTCCGAGACGGTCGGCCAGGCGGGCGAGGTCGACGCTGTTACCGCCGGCACTGACGATCCCGGCGCTGGAGTTCCGCTCGAAACCGAGTGTGGTGAGCGCGACCTTCCATCCGTCGCCCTCGGCACCGACCCGCAGGGAGTCCGGTAGTTCGACGTCGGAGAGGAAGACCTCGTTGAACGTCGACCCGCCGGACATCTGCCGGATCGGCCGCACCTCCACGCCGGGCGTGTCCATCGGGACCATGAATGCGTTCATGCCCTTGTGTTTCGGCGCCGACCGGTCGGACCGGGCGATGAGCAGACCCCACTCGGAGAACTGCGCGCCGGAACTCCACACCTTCTGGCCGTTGATCCGCCAGGTGTCCCCACTCCGAACGGCTTTCGTCGACAAGCCGGCCAGGTCCGAACCCGCCCCGGGCTCGGAGAACAGTTGGCAGCACAGCTCGTCCGCGCGCAGGAAGGGGCGGACGAACCGCTCCCGCTGCTCGTCGGTCCCGAGTGCGTGCAGGGTCGGCGCCACCAGTTCGACTGTCACCAAAACGTTCTCGTGCCGGTCGGGGGCCTGGTATCCGCGTTCGAGGTTCACGTAGACGCGTTCGTGGCCCGCGGTGAGACCCGGTCCGCCCCAGTCCGGGCCCCAGGTGATCGCGCCGAAGCCTGCGTCCACGCGTCGGGCCTGCCACGCGCGCGCCGCGTCGATCAGCGCACGTTCCTCGTCGTGTGTCCGATTGTGGAAGATGGCGTAGGTCGGGTCGTGCTCCTGTGCAGCCCGGGCCGGGAGTTCGGCGTCGAGCCAGGTCCGCGCCTGCTCTTCGTAGTCATCGAGCGTGATCGCGCCCGGTGCGGTCGTCGTCATTCTCGTCGTTCCTGTCCTGCTCGGTCGTGCTGTCCTGCTGGATTTCTCACCGTTCGTGCGCCGCGGAGATGGTCACGGCCTGCATCTGCGGCGGTGTGGTGTTGCGGTCGCGGGTCCAGTCGCGGAGGGCGAACTTCTGGATCTTCCCGCTGGCCGTCTTCGGCAGGGAGTCGACGACGAATACGCTCTCCGGGACCTTCTGCATCGCGATTCCTCTCGCGGACAGGAACTCTCGAACCTCTTCGAGGGTGAGGTCGACGGCGTCCCGGGTGACCACGAACGCGCACCCCCGCTCCCCGGTTCGGGCGTCCGGCCCGGCGACGACCGCGATCTCGGCGACCGCGGGATGCTCACTCAGTTCGTTCTCCACGTCGTGGGTGCTGATCTTCTCGCCGGACCGATTGATGATGTCCTTGATCCGGCCGACGATGTGGATTCCACCGTCGGCATCGAAGTAGGCGAGATCACCGCTGCGGAAGAACCCGTCGGCGGTGAAGGCCTCGTCGTTGAGCGATGCGTCGAGGTATCCGAGGAAGGTGTCGGGCCCGCGCCACAGCACCTCACCGACGACGCCGGTCGCAGCGATACCCCCGGCGCCGTCGGACACGATGACCTCGGTCGGGGCGAGCACGCGGCCATCGGTCCCGGTACGCAGGCGGGGTTCGTCGGAGCGATTGGCGGACGTCACCGACGGCCCCTCGGTGGCGCCGTACATCCGCGTCACGGTGCCCAGCACCTCGGTGGATCTGGTCACCAGCGAGTCCGGGATGTCGGCACCCCCGCAGATGATGTAGCGCACCGACGGTGTGCGTACGCCCCGCGCGACGGCCGCGTCCAAGAGGCCACGTAGGAACGGGGTCGCGAAGATCATGAAGCTGGCGCGCTCCTCGAGCACCCTCGTCAGTGCGACCTCCGGGTCCCACGCGTCCTGGAGCACCACCGGCGCACCGAGGAGGAACGGCAGGGTGAGGGCGCAGTTCACGCCCGTCACATGCGTCACCGGCGACGGGTTGAACACGACGTCGCGCTCGTTGAGTCCGAACGTGTCGATCATCGACATGTTCTCGAACACGAGGGTGTTGTGACTGTGCAACGCGCCCTTCGGATCCGCGGTGGTCCCCGATGTGTACAGCAGCAGGCATACGTCGTCGGGATCGGCGGGCGGCAGCGCGCGCACCGCCTCGATCATCTCCGGCGTCGCGGACGCGATCAGATCGGCGAGTCCGACGGTCTGGCCGTCGGTTGCCCGGCCGTCAGTCGTGACGACCAGGTCCAGTTCCGGAAGTCGTTGTCGGAGAGTTGCATACATCGCGACGTGATCGAATCCTCGGCGTGTTCCGGGAACGAAGGCGACCTTGGTGCCCGCCTGGCCGAGAATGAACCCGACCTCGCGTTCCCGGTAGATCGGCACGATCGGGTTGGCGACACCACGGACCCGATGGATCGCATGGAAGACGACGACCGCCTCGGCCGAGTTGGGGAGCTGGAACGACACCACGTCCCCCGGCTGCACACCGCGGTCGTGGAGCGCCGCGGCCAAGCGCAGGGATTGCTCGGTTCGAGCGCGATCGGTCTGCTGACGCTGTTGACGATCCGACGGAAGCGCCGCGGACTCGGCGAGGCCGGTGACGCTGCCGACGACACCCCGGCCGTTCCCGCGCGTACCTGACCCGACCCGGCGTCATCCGGCGCCCGACAACCGAATCCGACGAAACGGACGCGGACCGCCTCTGCACGGTGTGGTCCGCGTCCGTTTCGGCATACTGTTCGAGAACTCAGTTCCTCGAACCCCGGAGGTTCACGTGGCCAGTGGTCTCGTCGCCCTGCTCGATGACATCGTGACCCTCACCCGGGCGGCCGCCGCATCTCTCGACGACATCGGCGCGGCGGCCGGCAAGGCCAGCGTCAAGGCGGCGGGAGTCGTGGTCGACGACACCGCGGTCACACCACGCTATGTCCACGGGTTCACACCCGACCGCGAGTTGCCGATCGTGCGCAAGATCGCCCTGGGCTCGATCCGCAACAAGTTGCTGATCATCCTGCCGGTGGCCATGATCCTCAGCCAGTTCCTTCCGCAGGCGCTTCCTTACCTGCTGATCGCCGGCGGCCTTTTTCTCTGCTTCGAGGGCGCCGAGAAGGTCTGGGAGGCGATCGGCGGCGGCCACCACGCCGAGGAGCAGACCGCCGGCCAAGCCGGTCCGGAGTTCGAGAAGACGATGGTCAGCGGCGCGATCCGCACCGACCTGATCCTGTCCGCCGAGATCATGGTCATCTCGTTGTCCTCCGTCGAGTCCGAACCGTTCTGGACCCGTCTCGCGGTCCTCGTGGTCGTCGCCTTCCTGATCACCGCGCTCGTCTACGGCGTCGTCGCCGTCATCGTGAAGATGGACGACGTCGGGCTGGCACTGGCGCAGCGCGAGTCGCCGACGGTGCAGAAGATCGGCCGCGGTCTGGTCCGCGCCATGCCCAAGATCATGTCGACGCTGACGGTCGTCGGTATCGCGGCCATGCTCTGGGTGGGTGGCCACATCCTGATCGTCAACGTCGGCGAGGCCGGCTTCCATTGGCCCGCCGATCGGCTCCACGACGTCGAGCACTGGTTCGAAGAGCTGGTCCACGGCGGCTTCGGCGCCGTGCTGTCCTGGACGGCCGGCACCGTGCTCTCCGCAGTCGTCGGCCTGGTGGTCGGTGCGATCATCGTGGCGATCCTGCACGTCATCCCGCGGCGCAAGAAGGACACCGCCGCCGCGCACTGACCCGAGGCCCGTCGACTGGGCGTCGATTCACGTCGACCGTGCACCCCGGGATCACGCAAGCAGTCGCCAGAGGCCGATGAGCCCGACGACGACGATCACCCCGCGAAGCGCGCGGGGGGAGAGGCGCCGCCCGTACCTGGCGCCGAGGAAACCGCCGATGAGCGAGCCGACGGCGATGGCCGCCGCGGCCCACCAATCGATCCGGTCGACCGCGACCAGCGTGTACGTGACGGCGGCGACGACGTTGACCACCAGGGACAGCAGGTTCTTGGCCGCGTTCAGCCGTTGCAGGTGGTCCGGTACGACCACCCCCAGGATGCCCATCAAGAGGATGCCCTGCGCGGCGGTGAAGTAGCCGCCGTAGACACCGACGGCGAATGTCCCGATGGTCATCGCCACGACCCGCAGGGGACCGAGATGCGATGGCGTGAGGTCTCCGCCGAGGGACGTGCGAGTGCCCACCCATCTCTGGATGTAGGGCTGCGCGACGACGAGGATCAGCGCGGCGACGAGCAGAATCGGGACCACGGTCTCGAACACCGTCTCCGGCAGATGGAGCAGAAGCCAGCAGCCGGCGATCGCGCCGGTGAACGACGCCGGAATCTGCCACCGGAGGCGCGGCCACTGGCCCTCGAGTTCACGCCGGTATCCCCACGTTCCGGACACCCCGCCGGCGACGAGGCCGATCGCGTTGGACATCGTCGCGGTGACCGGCGGGACGCCGAACGCGACCAGCGTCGGGAACGTGATGAGGGTTCCGCTGCCCACGAGGGCGTTGATCGCGCCCGCCCCGACGCCGGCGACGAGTACGACGACTAGTTCCCAGATGGTCACAGTCTCCGAGGGTGCCCTCCGAGATCTACAGCGGCTGCACCGGGGTGGTTTCGACAGGGCTCAACCAGCGGAGAAGACGGCTCAACCAGCGGAGAACGGAGCTCAACCAGCGGAGAACAGGGCTCGACCAGCGGAGAATCTCGCGTCGCGAGACGACGCCCAGTCGACGGGTCGATCAGTTGATGCGGTCTCCGGTGGACGGGTCGAAGAGGTGCACCGCACTGTCGGACTGGCGCAGGCGGATACCCTCACCGCGCTTGGCCGGGGCCCGGTCGGCAGACCGCGCGACCATCACCATCGGATCGCCGTCGAGATTGCGGACCGAGTCGTCGGCGAGGTTGGCGTAGATGTAGGTCTCGCTGCCGAGTTCCTCCAGGAGGGCGACGTCAGCGTTGAGTCCGGTGCCACCGTCGGACAACGCGAGGTGCTCCGGACGGATGCCCACGACCACGGACTCCAGACCGGAACGACGCAGCGCGGCCTGCGCTTCGGCGTCGATGTCCACGGCGGCACCTGACACGGTGATCACACCGTCGACGACCGGCGCCACGAAGAGGTTCATCCCCGGCGAGCCGATGAACCCGGCGACGAATGCGTTGACCGGACGGTCGTACAGTTCCGTCGGCGTGGAGAACTGCTGCAGCACACCGTTCTTGAGGACAGCGACACGATCCCCCATCGTCATCGCCTCGACCTGGTCGTGGGTGACATAGACGGTCGTGGTGCCCAGACGCCGCTGCAGGGCCGCGATCTGGGTACGGGTCTGAACGCGGAGTTTGGCGTCGAGATTCGACAGCGGCTCGTCCATGCAGAAGACCTGCGGTTCGCGAACGATGGCCCGCCCCATGGCGACACGCTGCCGCTGGCCACCCGACAGCTTCGCCGGCTTGCGGTCGAGGAAGTCGGTCAGGTCGAGCAACCGCGCGGCCTCGGCGACCTTGCGCTTGCGCTCGTCGGCGGGCACGCCGCGCATCTTCAACGCGAAACCCATGTTCTCCCCGACGGTCTTGTTGGGGTACAGCGCGTAGTTCTGGAAGACCATCGCGATGTCGCGGTCCTTGGGCGCGACGCCGACCATGTTGTCGCCACCGATCCGGATCTGACCCGAGTCGATCTCTTCGAGCCCGGCGAGCATGCGCAGGGCGGTGGACTTGCCCGAGCCCGACGGTCCGACGAGGACCACGAACTCACCGTCGTCGATGTCCAGGTTCAGTGAGTCGACGGCGAGTTTGTCCGCGCCGGGGTAGACGCAGCAGGCCTTGTCGTAGGTGATGGAAGCCATGATGTTCTCCGGTTTCTACAAAAGTGTTGTGCGAGTGCGTGTCAGACGGAATGGATCACTTGATCGCGCCGAACGAGAGTCCACGGACGAGCTTGTTCTGGGCGATCCAGCCGCAGATGACGACCGGCAGCGCGGCGAGCACGGATGCGGCGGACAGCTGCGCCCAGTACAGGCCCTGGCCGGACATGAAACCGGTCAGGAACACCGGCATCGTCTGCGCGTTGACCGCGGTCATGTTGACGGCGAAGAAGAATTCGTTCCACGAGAAGATCACGCAGATCAGTGCTGTCGCTGCGATTCCCGGCGAGATGAGCGGGAGGATCACTTCACGCACCGAGGTCCACAGGCTAGCGCCGTCGATGCTGGCGGCCTCGAGGAGTTCACCGGCGACCTCGAGGAAGAACGACCGCATCATCCACACCGCGATCGGTAGGTTCATCGCGGTGTAGAGGATGACCAGCGTCCAGATGTTGTCGAGCATCCCGATCTCACCGACGATCACGTACAGCGGGATGATTGCGGCGACGATCGGCAGCATCTTGGTGCTGATGAAGAAGAACAGCGCATCCTTGGTCTTGCGTACGGGGCGCAGCGACAGCGCGAACGCAGCCGGCACGCCGAGCAACAGCACCAGGATCGTCGACACGATCGTCGCGAACAAGGAATTCAACAGGGGTGTGGCGATTCCCGCGTCGAAGACGTCGCGGAACTGCTGCAGCGTCGGCTCGAAGATGAAGGTCGGCGGGTTCGTCGCGGCGTCGCTCTCCTGCTTGAACGCCGTCAGCACCATCCAGAGCACCGGGAAGAAGAACCCGATGGCCAGGATCCAGGTGACGGCGGTGAGGGCTGCCTGGCGTGGTTGTCGCCGACGGCGGATCTCGGTGCCGGACTTGTCTTCTGTATTGCCGGCCGACGCATGGTCGGAGCGAATGTCGGTGGTCATCAGGCCGGCTCCTCTGTTCCGGAGAATGATTTGAAGATCAGTCGCAGGGCGAGCGTGGCGACGACGATCGTGCCGATCACCGTCACGACACCCATCGCGGCGGCCTGGCCGATGTCGAAGCCGAGGAACGCGCGCTGGTAGATGTAGTACGACAGATTCGAACTGGAGACGCCCGGACCACCGGAGGTCATCATGTACACCGCGTCGAAGGTGTTCACCAGGTAGATGGCCCCGAGCACCGCACCGAGTTCGATGAACCGGCGCAGATGCGGGAGGGTGAGTTCCCGGAAGAGCCGGAAGCTCGTGGCGCCGTCGACGCGTGCCGCTTCCTGGATGTCACGGGGCATCGATTGCAGGCCCGCGAGGATCAGCAGCATCATGAACGGCGTCCACTGCCAGACCAATTCGGCCATCACGCTCATCAGCGGGAACTCCGACAGCCAGTCGGTCTCGACACCGAACGGACTCAGCGCCCAGTTGACGAGTCCGTTGGTCGGCGAGAGCAAGCTCGTCTTCCACAGCAGCGCGGCCGCCACCGGGGTCACCAGGAACGGCGTGATGAGCAGTGTCCGAACCACGCCTCGGCCCAGGAACTTCCGGTCGAGCAGAAGGGCGAACATCAGACCGAGGAGCACCGAGATGAGCACCGTGCCCACGATCAGCAGGATTGTGTTGACCGTCACCCGCCAGAACTGACTGTCGCCGAAGACCGCGACATAGTTGTCGAGGCCGACGAACGCACGGGAATCCGGACGCACCAGGTTCCATGACTGGGTGGAGTAGTACAGCGTGAACACGAACGGGATCTGCGTGACCACGATCAAGAAGATCAGGGCCGGCAGGAGCGGGCCGCGACGCCGCCAGCCCTCGGCGCGCGTGACGTGATCACGCGAGGACGTCAGCGGTGCCTTCGGGGTCGTGTCGGGTGGTGGAGTGGAGACTGCGGTGGCCATGATCACTGCTCCCTCTGGTAGGACTTGCCGACGACCTGGGCGTACTCTTGTGCCTGGGCGAGCGCGTCGTCGACACTGATCTGACCGGCGATGGCTGCCGAGATCTGTTGACTCACCCGGGTTCCGAGGTCCTGGAACTCCGGGATCGCGAGGAACTGGACGCCGGTGTAGGGCACCGGCTCGAGGGTCGGCTTCAACTGGTTCGCTGCGCGCATCGCGCTCAGTGTCTGCTCGGCGAACGGAGCGGCGAGTTCCTTGTACGCCGGCAGTTCATACGTGGACAGTCGGCTGCCCGGTGGAACGTGACTGGGCCCCAGCGTCTCCGAGACGTACTCGATGTAGCTCTTGCTGGTCATCCACCGGATGAACTTCCACGCCTCGTCCTGGTGCTCGCTGCTGGTGGGGATGCCCAGCGACCAGGTGTAGAGCCAGCCGTTGTCTCCCTTGGCCATACTGGGCGCCGGCAGGTAGCCGACGTCCCCGGCGATCGACGAGGTGTCCGGGCTCTCGAGCACCGACACCGCCGAGGTCGCGTCGTACCACATCGCGACCTGGCCCTGCGACAACAGGTTTCCGCACTCCTGGAAGCCCGACGACGCGGCGCCGGCCTCGCCGTGGTTCCGGACGGTGTCGACGTAGAACTTCACCGCCGCGGCGACCTCCGGACTGTTGAGCTGCGCGTTCCAGTCCTCGTCGTACCAGCGGCCGCCGAAGGCGTTGATCACCGTGTTGAGCGGGGCGAGCACCTCACCCCAGCCGGGCTTGCCGCGCAGGCAGATGCCCGCGGTGCGCTCGTTGTCGAGCTTGGCTGCCGCCTCCGCGACCTGGGGCCACGTCGGCTGGGCCGGCAACGACACCCCCGCCTCGGCGAAGAGCTTCTTGTTGTACATCAGGAACGACGACTCGCCGTAGAAGGGCGCCGAGTACATCGAACCGTCGTGAGAGAGAGCCGTTTTCAGCGTCGGGATGAAGTCGTCGACGTCGTACTCGGGATCGGCATCCATGTACGGGGTCAGATTCACGAGCCAGCCGTACTCGCCCCACATCGGGGTCTCGTAGTTGCTGATCATCACGACGTCGAACTCACCGCCGCCGGTGGCCACCGATGCGGTGATCTTGGCCCGCGCCTCGTTCTCGGAGAGGGTCACGAATCGCACCGTGACGCCGGGATTCTGTTCCTCGAACTGCCTGGACAGCTTCACCGCGTCCTGCATCTGCGAGTTGGAGACCATCGCGACGGTGATCTCGCGACCACCGCCGCCGGTGAGTGAACCGGCGCCGGAGCAGCCGGTCAGCACCAGCGTCACGGTCGCGATGATCGCACCCAGCGCCCATCGCACTCGGTGTCGGGAGAACATCATTGTCCGCCTTTCTCTTGCACCACAAGCCATTCGGCGGTGGCGAGGTCGGTGACGAGAATGGTGGCGTAGCCACCGCGCAGTGCACCGAGGATGGATTCGCGACGGTGTGTGCCACCGGACACGAGGATCGATGTCGGGCAGGCCCGTACCGCGTCGAGGGACACCGAGACGGTCCGATCGACGAGACTGGAGGGCACCGCGACGCCGTGCGCGTCATAGAAGCGTCCGCCGATCTCTCCGACCGCGCCGAGTTCCAGGAGCTCGTCGAGGACGACGGCATCGATGAACGATCCCTCGAACAATGTGGTCGACGTCGACACCGACCCGACGCCGAAGAGCATCACCTGCGCACCACGTGCCGCCGCGAGCGCTTGCGACAGAATCGAATCACGGTTCACGGCGGTGACCGTCTCCGGGTCGACATACAGCGGTGCGACCAGCCGCAGCGGACGGGCATGAAGACGTTCGGAGAACCGGGACAGTGCATGGTCGACGCCGGTGTGGTACTCCACCGAGGTCATCGAGCCGTCCATCTGCACGACCCGCTGACATGACGCCGATGCGGCCATGGCGTCGGCGACAGCCACCTGCTCCGGCCCCCAGGTGAATCCGAAGGTGTCGGTCGCCTGGATGCGGCGGGTGAGCACCGAGGCCCCGGCGCGGCCGAGCGCGGCGTTGCCGGTGGTGGTGCCGTCGGCCACCTCGTCGATGATGAGCACCTCGTCGAGACCGAGGGTCTCCTCCACCGCGCGTTCGAGATCGGTGTGGATCGAGGCCGAGAGGTGCGCCGGCGCAGCCACGGACACGCGGACGAGGCCCTGCGCCCGGGCCCGCGCCACCAGCCGACCGGCGGTCGGCCGCGAGACGCCCAGGCGTGATGCGATCTCGGCCTGGGTGAGCCCCTCGAGGTGGTACATGGTCGCGGCGCGGACGAGAAGACGCAGGTCCTGGCCGGAGTCGGGGGTTCCGCGCGAGGCCGCGCGGACTGTCGAGACGGACGGCTCGCCGTCGTCGCTCGTCGACTTCCGAGGTGCCATGGTCGCGTGCCCCGTCCCTGTCGTCGCCGTCGCTCGTTGAGCCAACGACGGTGAGCATCTGCTCACTGGCGGTCAATGTGCTCAATAAGCTAGCATCCGGGTGTGACCCACGCAACAGCCGATCGCCCCATAGCGGACGTTCCCGACGCGATGCGCGCCGCCGTCCTGCATCCCGATCTCTCGGTGACCACCGAAAGTCGCAGGTCGCCGGACCCGGAGCCCGGTGACGTCACGGTGGCCGTGCGCGCGGTTGGGGTCTGCGGGTCCGACACCCACTACTTTCGTCACGGACGGATCGGCGAGTTCGTGGTCCGCGAACCGCTCGTCCTCGGTCACGAGGCGGCCGGGGTCGTCGTCGCCGTCGGGGAAGGGGTTGACCCGGGCCGGGTCGGCGAGCGGGTGTCCATCGAACCGCAGCGTCCCGACCCGACCACAGCGGAGAGCAGACGCGGTGACTACCACCTGTGCCCACACATGCGGTTCTACGCGACGCCTCCGGTGGACGGCGCCTTCGCCGAATTCGTGACCATCGGAGCCGATTTCGCGCATCCCGTACCACCCGAGGTCTCCGACGAGGCCGCCGCCTTGTTCGAGCCGCTCTCCGTGGGCATCGCCGCGATGCGCAAAGCCGAGGCGTCGGTGGGCGGCTCGGTCCTGATCGCCGGCGCGGGTCCGATCGGCCTGATGGTGGCGCAGGTCGCCCGGGCGTCCGGTCTCGCGCGCATCGTCGTCAGTGAGCCCGATGCGCAGCGACGTTCTCGCGCACTCGAATTCGGTGCCACCACGGTGATCGAGCCCGGAACCGGGAGCGAACCCGTCGACGCCTTCGTCGATGCGAGCGGTGTCGCGGGTGCGGTTCGGGATGGACTGGCCCGGGTGCGTCCCGGCGGGCGCGTCGTCCTCGTCGGGATGGGCGCCGACTCGATGGAACTGCCGGTGTCGCTCATCCAGAACCGCGAACTGGTGCTGACCGGGGTGTTCCGCTATGCCAACACCTGGCCGACGGCCCTCGCACTGGTCCGGACCGGCGCCGTCGACCTCGACGCCATGGTCACCGCCCGGTTCGGACTCGACCAGCTCGCCGACGCGCTCGACTCCGATCGCACACCCGGCACCATCAAAGCCGTGGTATACCCGTCTCTTTCGAGATACCAGCCCGGGCCCGGCGCCGACACCGCCCCGAACGAGACGGAAGGAACTCTTCGATGAACACACCCCTGAACAACGAGACGGTGTCGGACCTCGCCGGCGTGGAGGTCCCCACTTACGACCGTTCGGGCGTCACCCCCGGGATCGTGCACTTCGGTGTGGGTGCGTTCCACCGTGCACACCAGGCGATGTACCTCGACCGTCTCCTCGCGACCGACGCGTCGGCGCGCGAGTGGGGCATCTGCGGGGTCGGCGTCCGCACGGCCGACGCCGCGATGCGCGACGCCCTGGGGCCGCAGGACGGACTGTTCACGCTCACCCTCAAACACCCCGACGGTGCCGTCGAGACCTCGGTGATCGGATCGATCGTCGAATACCTCTACGCTCCTGATGATCCCGAGAAGGTCATCGAGCGGCTCAGCGACCCGGCGACACGCATCGTCTCGCTGACGGTGACCGAGGGCGGCTACAACTTCTCACCGTCGACCGGTGAGTTCGACGCCACGAGCCCGGACATCGTCGCCGACCTCGAGGCCAGTGCGCCGCCACGCACCGTCTTCGGGCTGGTGACCGAGGCACTCGCGCGGCGCCGGGACCGCGGTGTCCCGTCGTTCACGGTCATGTCGTGCGACAACATCCAGGGCAACGGGCACATGGCACGATCGACCTTCCTCGCCTATGCGCAGCTGCGCGATCCGGAACTGGCCGCGTGGATCGAATCCAACACCCGGTTCCCGAACTCGATGGTGGACCGCATCACCCCGGCCACACCGCCCGAGTTGGCCGCCGAGGTCGCCGATCGCACCGGTGTCGACGACAACTGGCCGGTGGTCGCCGAGCCCTTCACGCAGTGGGTGCTCGAGGACGAGTTCTCGATGGGACGCCCCGCACTGGAGCAGGTGGGAGTCCAGGTCGTCGACGACGTCACCCCGTACGAGCTGATGAAGTTGCGACTGCTCAACGCCGGTCACCAGGCGCTGTGCTACTTCGGATATCTGCTCGGGTACCGCTACGTCCACGACGCGTCGTCCGACCCGGACATCCGGAACCTGCTGCACCGCTACATGACCGAAGAAGGCGCAACCACCCTCCGTCCGCTTCCCGGCGTCGACGTCGAGGAGTACATCGACACCCTCCTCGAACGTTTCGCCAACCCGGCGATCGGTGACACCATCGCGCGACTGTGCCAGGACTCCTCCGACCGCATCCCGAAGTGGCTGGTCCCGGTGATCCGCGAGCGCCTCGAACAGGGCCGGCGAAGCGACCTCGCCGCTGCGGTCGTGGCGAGCTGGACCCGCTACGCCGAGGGCACCGACGAGGCGGGGGAACCGATCGACGTCGTCGACCCCCTTGCGGCCGAACTCGTTCCGCGAGCGCAACGGTCCCGCACCGACCCGCTGGCCTTCGTCGCCGACCCCGAGCTGTTCGGTACCCTCGCCCAGGATCCGCTGTTCACCACTCCGTATCTGTCGGCGCTGGAGTCGTTGCGCAGCAAGGGAACCCGCGCGACACTGATCGACCTGCTCGCATGACGACGCTGGTCGCCGGGATCGATTCGTCGACCCAGTCATGCAAGGTGGTCGTCTGTGACGCCGACACCGGGCAGGTGGTGCGCACCGGGCACGCTGCGCACCCCGCCGGTACCGAGGTACATCCGGATCACTGGTGGGACGCACTGTGCACTACGGTCGCCGCCGCGGGCGGCTTCGACGACGTCTCCGCGGTGTCCGTGGCGGGCCAGCAGCACGGCATGGTCTGTCTGGACGGGAACGGCCGGGTGGTCCGGGAAGCATTGCTGTGGAACGACACCCGATCCGCACCGAGCGCTGCTGCTCTCGTCGACGAGTTCGGCGGATCCGAGAAGTGGGCACGCTCTGTCGGGGTGGTGCCGGTGGCTTCCATCACCGCGACCAAACTCCGCTGGCTGGCCGACCACGAACCGGCGCACGCCGACGCCACGGCTGCGATCTGCCTTCCGCACGATTGGCTGACCTGGCGACTGCGCGACAGTCACGACCTCGCCGAGCTGACGACCGACCGCAGCGACGCCTCCGGCACCGGCTATTTCAGCGCGGCGACCGGCGAGTACCGAACCGATCTGCTCGAAGCCGCGTTCCGCGGCCGTCGACCACTTCTGCCCCGGGTCCTCGGCCCCGCGGAACGGGCCGGCGGCACGCCGACCGGCGTCGTCGTGGGCGCCGGCGCGGGCGACAACGCCGCAGCCGCACTGGGACTGCACGCCGGCCCCGGGGATGCCGTTGTCTCCCTGGGCACGTCGGGCGTGGTCAGCGCCGTCGGCGACGTGGCGCCGAATGATCCGTCGGGTCTGGTGGCCGGGTTCGCGGACGCGACCGGGCGTCACCTGCCTCTGGTCTGCACCCTGAACGGCGCCCCGGTGCTGGCGTCGACCGCGTCGATGCTCGGCGTGGACCTGGCCGAGTTCGCCCGGTTGGCCATGTCGGCTGAGCCCGGCGCGGGTGGCGTCACGATGGTGCCCTACTTCGCCGGCGAGCGCTCGCCGAACCTCCCCGACGCGACCGGCACGCTGACGGGGCTGACCGCGGCCAACTTCACCCCGGCCGCGATCGCCCGCGCGGCCGTCGAGGGCCTGGTCTCGTCGCTGGTGTTCTGCCGCGAACGGATCGAGCAGCAGGGCATCGACGTCGAGCGTGTGCTGCTCACCGGGGGTGGCGCGAAGTCGGCTGCGGTGCGCCACATCGCACCGGCTCTGTTCGGCGGCGAGGTCGTCGTCCCCGCCGACGGCGAACACGTGGCGCTCGGTGCGGCGCGACAGGCCGCGTGGGCCCTGACCGGTGAACTGCCCGCGTGGGAGACATCGACCCAGACGCTCACCGGGACGCCCACGCCCGAGGTGTACGCGCACTACCGGGAGGCCTCGCTCATGGTGGAACGCGCGGCGGGGCGGTAGGACTGCGGCGGCCCGGATACGCCGAACGTCGGGCGGCCGTGCGCACTTGCCGGGACAATGGCCCGGGGTCGGTACACAACCGAGGAGTGAGCGATGGTCGATTGGGACGGTGACCGGTACGCGGACGTGAGCGCCTTGCAGCGCATGGTCGCCGAGGAGTCGATCTGCGACCTCGAACTCACCGGGACCGAACGCCTGCTGGACATCGGGTGCGGCGACGGCTTCATCACGATGCTGCTCGCCGACCGGCTGCCGTCGGGCTCGGTCGTCGGCGTCGACGCCTCGCGTCGGATGATCGAACGCGCGCTGCTCCGGGTCCCGGCGGACCTGCTGCGCATCCAGTTCCACGTCGACGACGTGCTTGCCCTGCCCTTCGACGACGACTTCGACATCGTGGTGTCGTTCAACGCGCTGCACTGGGTGCACGACCAGGGGGCGGCGCTGCAAGGAATCGCTCGCAGTCTCGTCGACGGCGGTCGGGCGGTGCTGCAGATGGTGTGCGCCACCGAAAGACCGAGTATCGAAGACGTGGCGATGGAGGTCGCGGCGCAACCGGAGCGGAAGCGCTACTTCGACGGCTTCGACGCGCCCTACGTCCACGTGGAACCGTCGCGGTTCGGGGAACTCGCCACCGACGCCGGGTTCATCGTGGACGACCTGACGGTGAAGGATCTGAACTGGCAGTTCGATTCGGTCGACGACTTCCGAGCCTGGTTCGCCGTCGGGGCGTCGGATTGGACGAGCCGCCTACCGGACAGTGCAGTCGACGACTTCGTCGACACGGTCATCGACCGCTACACCGACGTGGTCGGCGAACCCGCACTGTTCCGGTTCAGTCAGTTGCGCGCCTCGTTGTCGAAACCTGCTCGCCCCGAGAACCTCTCCTGACCTCCGGTCACCCCCGTCCCATAACTCGAGAGAACGACATAACCATTGCTCCCTGAGGTGCGAGGAGCGATAGCGCCGCCACCCCCTGCTCCCTGAGGTGCGAGGAGCGATAGCGCCGCCACCCCCTGCTCCCTGAGGTGCGAGGAGCGATAGCGCCGCCACCCCCTGCTCCCTGAGGTGCGAGGAGCGATAGCGACGAGCCACGAAGGGCCTGGTGAGGCACCTTGTGAGGCCCTTCGAGGCTCGCTTCGCTCGCACCTCAGGGAACAGAAGGGTCACCGCTCGCACCTCAGGGAACAGAAGGGTCACCGCTCGCACCTCAGGGAACAGAAGGGTCACCGCTCGCACCTCAGGGAACAGAAGAGGTCACCGCTCGCACCTCAGGGAGCAGAAGGGTCACCGCTCGCACCTCAGGGGAGCACAGTCGAGAGGGGGTTAATCACTCCGGCACGTAGTTGAAGGTGTCCGGATCGGGCCCGATGCGCTCGTCGCTGTTGAGGCGGTCGATCTGGGCGACCTCGTCGTCGGACAGTTCGAAGTCGAACAGTGCGAAGTTCTCCTCGACGCGCGAGCGGGTCACCGACTTCGGGAAGACGATGTCGCCGCGCTGGATGTGCCACCGCAGGGAGACCTGCGCGGGCGAGCGGTCTTTGGACTTGGAGATCTCGGTGATGACCGGGTCGTCGGTCACCTTGCCCTGGGCGATCGGGGACCATGCCTCGGTCGCGATGCCGTGCTCGGAGTTGAACGCGCGCAACGGGTTCTGCGACAGATACGGGTGCACCTCGATCTGGTTCACCGCGGGTACGACGTCGGTCTCGTCGAAGAGACGCTGTAGATGCGCCTGCTGGAAGTTCGACACGCCGATCGCTCGCGCCTTGCCGTCGGCGTAGGCCTTCTCGAGCGCCTTCCAGGTCTGGACGTAATCGCCCACCTCCGGCAGTGGCCAGTGGATCAGGAAGAGGTCGATCTGCTCGACGCCGAGGTCGGCAAGGGTCCCGTCGAGCGCCTTCAGGGCGTCGTCGTAGTCGTGGAAGCCGTTGTTCAGCTTGCTGGTGATGAAGATGTCGTCGCGCGGAATGCCCGAATCGCGGACCGCTTCGCCGACGCCCTTCTCGTTGCCGTACATCTCCGCGGTGTCGATGTGGCGGTATCCGACCTCGAATGCGGTCAGAGTTGCTTCACGCGTGTCCTCCGGCGGAACCTGGAAGACTCCGAAACCCAACTGCGGGATGGTGATTCCGTTGTTCAGTGTGATGTTCGGGACTGCCATGAGCACTTGTCCTCTCTCTAGGGGTCGTCTACCTCTGCCCCGCACCCGCGCGGCGGGCGGTCTGGGGCCACGTTGTGGTTCAAGGCCACCGGCCCATCCGGGTATTCCCGGCCGGTCACGAACGGGTGCCGCCGGCGCCGAGCAACCGCTCGAGGAAATCCGGCGACAACGCTGACGGCGCGGGACGGTCACCGGCACGAACACCGCGGGCGACGTCGTCGACGAGCCGGGTGAAGTCGTCGCCGCCATCCAGCGGGAACCGAACCATGCCCGACGCTGCGCACTGCGCCAGGACAGCCAGGGTCTGTGCACGTGCCTCGTCCGGCCGCCCGGCCGCGTCGAGACACATCGCCAGGAGTCGTCGCGCCCGCAGAATCGCTCGGTGGCGGCCGCTGCCGACCAACCTGTTCATCCACTCCTGCGCCCATCGACAGGCGACGTCAGGGGCTTCGGCGGACTCGCCGGCGTCGAGCATCAACCGGATCGCGGTCTCGGCATGGAGTTGCGCGACGATCGCCGCGATGCCGCGTGTCGGCACCTCGGCGTCGGCGTCGACACGCGCAGACACCCCTCGACGAGCCGGCAGGTGCCTCACCACCTGCTCGTTCTCGGCGACGGCACGCAGCCGCGGGGTGTCGAGCCGCTCGGCGATGTCCACGGCTTCGTCGAGGTAGGACCCCGCGACCGCCCGGTCACCGTGGCACAACGCCACGCGCGCCCCGACGAGATGCCGAGCCTCGATCATGTCGACGACGCCTTCGGCGGCCCCGATGAAGAAGCTCTCGTCGAGCAGCCGTTCGGCTTCGTACAGATCACCGCGCTCGTACCGGACCGCCGCGAGAAGGGCGCTGGCGAGCTGCGCGCCCTGCGACTGGGTCGACGAACCCTGTTCGCGCGACAACCGCAGTCCCGTACGGAAGCATGCTTCGGCACGATCGAGGTCGAGCTGTTCGACGTAGGCGAGCCCGTCGAGTCCGTAGCCGTACATGACCGCGTACGGACCGGTGTTGCGTCGGTGTGCCGGGATCGCGCGTTGTTGCCAGCGGTGAGCCTCGTCGAAGTCGAATCGCAAGGTGGCGCCGAGGGTCCCGACATTGTGGATGGCCGACACGAGGAACGGCGGCAACCCGTCGAGGTCGTCGGCCAGGCGCGCCACCAGTTCGTCGAGCCCGTCGAGCCGGTCGGAGATGGCGCGCACGCACGCCTCGGCGATGTCGGCCTCACGGCGAATTCCCAGGGCAGCATCTGACCTCGCCAGTCGCTCGAGTGCGACCCGCGCCCGTTCGAGGGAGGCTTCGGCGAGCGCGGCGCGGTGCAGGAGGAGGTTCGCCCACGCGAGTTGCATCTGCAGGATCGGGTTGGCCGCCACCGTCACAGGCGGCAACTTCTCCATCAATGTGATCAGGGTGGTCATTCGCGAGTGTTCGATGAGTGACCGGCCGTCGGTCTCGACGAGTTCGATGGCACGGTCCGCATCACCGGCGGCGAGCGCATGGTCGACAGCCTCGGTCAGCATTCCGTGCCCCGCGAACCACTCCGACGCCCTGCGGTGCAGTTGCGGAATGAGTTGCGGTTCATCGCGTTCCAGCCTGCGCCGGAGAAACTTGGCGAACAGGGAGTGGAATCGGAACCACTGTCCGGCCTGATCGACCCGGGTGAGGAACAGGTCACGGAGCTCGATCTCCTCGAGCATGGCCTGTCCTCGCTCCTCGCCGCTCAGCGTGGTCGCGAGATCGGCGCAGATCCGTTCCGGCAGCGAGACGGTGAGCAGGAAGTGCAGGACCTCCGGTTCCAGCACGCCCAGGACGTTCTCGGCGAGGAAGTCACCGATGGCATGGTGCCGGCCGGAGATGTCACCGATCAGCTCGCCGGGACGCCCGGATCCGCCGACGGCGTCCGGGGCCGCCCGGCGCAGTGCCTCGACGAGGTCGGCGAGAAACCGTGCGACGTCGTTGTCGGTGTCGTCGACCGTCAGCCACGCCACCGGCACGCCGTCGACGGCGAGCTCCTCGGCCCACTGGGCCGCGACCGTGGTCTTCCCGTAGCCGGTGGGTGCGTGGATGAGCGTGAGACGGCGCAGCTTCCCGTCGCGCAGTGTCTTCAGGAGTCGGGTCCTGGTGACCTGCGCCCGAGGCCGGACGGGTGGGCGGAACTTCGTCGACGGCATGGGCAGCGTCATCGTCGTCCGCCGCCGCCGCGGCGTCGAGGTGGCAGGCTCCGAGGACCCGTCCGGCAGCGCCATCCCGTCGAGTCGCACCCCGAGCCGCCGCTGCGCGTTCCGCAGTTCCTCGCCCAGCTCTGCCGCCGACCCGGGGCGGTCCGCGGGTTCGCGTGCCATCGCATGTTCGATGCAGCCGGACACCTCCGCGGGGAATCCGGCAGACGTGAGATCGGGGACTCCTTCGCTCGCGACGCGGAGGAAGTGCGCGACCACTTGCTCCCCGCTGCGCCTCTCGAACGCCGCGTGGCCGGTCAGCGCACAGAACAGGGTCGCGCCCAGCCCATAGACGTCGGAGGTCACTGATGGCGTCGCACCGGCGAGGAGTTCGGGCGCGGTGAAGGCGGGCGAACCGGTGACCAGATCGGCGTCGGTCTCGAAGCCGCCGGAGATACGGGCGATGCCGAAGTCGGTCAACTGGGGTTCGCCGTATTCGGTGAGCAGGATGTTCCCCGGCTTGATGTCGCGGTGCAGGGTGCCCGCCCGGTGGGCCGTCTCGAGCGCACCGGCCACCTTGATGCCGAGCCGGAGCACGTCGCGCCAGTCGAGCGGACCGTCCCTGCGGATGCGCAGATCCAACGATGCGTGGGGGTGGTATTGCATCACGATGAACGGAAAGCCCTCGGGCGTGGATCCGACCTCGAGGATGTTGACGATGTTCGGGTGCCCGGAGAGTCGTCCCATCGCACGCTGCTCACGCACGAACCGCTCGAGGTTCTGCGCGTCGAGGTGGTCGGTCAGCACCTTGACCGCGACATCGCGGTCCAATGCGGGCTGGCGGCAGCGATATACGGCACCGTAGCCACCACGACCGATCTCGACCGGATCGGCGAAACCTGCTTCCACCAGTTCACCGGCGACGTCGCGGACGGCATCGCGTTGTGTGGTCAGCGGATCGTTCTCGGCCATGACGTGCCTCGATCGCAGGTCGATCGCGTGGTGCCCTGTCCTGTCTACTCACGCAGACCCCGAACACCCGGGTTTCGTTCTCGAACGGGGTACCCGCGCAGCGGACCGCCCACAACGATTGCGCCCTGCGTTTCCCAACGGTCCTCATCTGTGACAGAGTTGACGGGCGGCCATCGGTCTTGGTGGTTGCGCACACTGAAGAAAGAAGTACAGCAGTATGGCACAGGGAACCGTCAAGTGGTTCAACGGCGAAAAGGGCTTCGGCTTCATCGCTCCCGACGACCAGGGCGCAGATGTCTTCGTCCACTACTCCTCGATCCAAGGTAGCGGCTTCCGCAACCTCGAAGAGAACCAGCGCGTCGAATTCGACGTCGAGCAGGGCGCCAAGGGCCCCCAGGCTACCAACGTCAGCGCGCTCTGAGCTCCTGACTTGCGCGAAACGCCCCGGACGGCCACTCGGTCGGATGGGGCGTTTCGTCGTCTCCGGACCGAACATCATCTGGCCGGACCGGTTACACACGAAAGTCCTCGCGGCGCGTCGGTCGTCCTGACGAAAACCACCCCCCCTCGGCGTAGTCCACGTCACAATTAGGCGGGGCCGGACCCCAGGAGACGTGAGGGTGATGCAGGTGACCGATCCGGTGGTGGTGCTGACCAAAGCCCGTACGTCGTGCGAGATGCGGGCGGTACGCGAGTGGACGGCGGCGAACTATCCGGACGCGACGATCTCCCGATCGGCGGAGATCGACTTCGACGGCATGGCGCCGGAGACGTTGCTCGTGCCTGTCCGGGCGGTCTGGCTCCCGGCGGTCCGGCAGGGTGAGCGGCGGGTCACGCTGGGCGACGTCCTGGTGCTGTCCAATCCCCGGCGGCCGCTCGGAGCGGTCCAGCCGCTGATCCGGAAGAGACGTCCGGACAGTCTCCGCGTCGTTGCCGGTGCACCCGCCACGATCGAGGAACTACGCACCCGGTATGCCCATCACCAGGCGCAGGGTGCGCCGTTCGCCCAGTTCGTCCTGTTCCAGGCGTCGGTGTCGGCCGAGCGAGCCGAACGCCAGATCGTCGGTGATCGCTACAAGGTCCCCCGGCTGGTCGCCGAGCAGATCAGCAGTTCGTCGCGATTCCAGACGTCCGCGGCCAAACTCGCAGCCGAACTGGGTCGGCCCACCGATGCGGTGGTCGCCGAGGCCACCGACAAACTCTCGACCTTCGTCGCCACCCAGAGCCGGCTCATGGACGACGTGTTCTCGGCGACCTTCAACCGACTGCACGAGCGGGCCTGGAACGTCACCGTCGACGTCGAGAACCTCAACACCTTGCGCACCCTCAACAGGTCCACCGGCCTGATCTTCCTGCCCTCCCACCGGTCCTATGTCGATCCGCTGGTCCTGGCGAAAGTGCTGCGCAACAACGACTTCCCACCCAACCTCGTGCTCGGCGGGAACAATCTCTCGTTCTGGCCGGTGGGCCCGGTGGCCCGCCGCGCCGGCATGATCTTCATCCGACGCAAGTTCGGCGCGGACCCGGTCTACAAGTTCGCGATGCGCTCCTACCTCGCCTACATCGTCGAGAAGCGCTTCAACCTGGAGTGGTACATCGAGGGCGGTCGCAGCCGGACCGGCAAGCTCCGGAAGCCCAAACTGGGACTGCTCACCTACGTCGTCGACGCGGTGGGGCAGCTCGACGAGGCCGACGTGACGATCGTGCCGACCTCGATCGTGTACGACCAGCTCCAGGAGATCGGCGCGATGGCGGCCGAGGACGCCGGTGGCACGAAGAAGCCCGAGGGCGTCGGGTGGTTGTTGCGCTACGCGAAGGCGCAGCGCGCCTACCTGGGCGAGGCCCGGGTGCGATTCGGGACCCCCATCTCGCTGCGGACCGCTCTCGCCGACGCCGGCGAGGGCCGCGCGCGACTGGAGAAGGTCGCGTTCCGGGTGATGGACGAGATCAATTCCGCCACCCCGATCTCGGCGACCTCGCTGGCCGGTTTCGCCCTCCTCGGCGCGCACGACAGGGCGTATACGCTCGCGGAGATCGAGGCCATCCTGGCTCCCCTGCTCGACTACATCCGCCGGCGCGAGCTACCCGGCCCGGACCCAGCCCTGTGCCGCGGGGTCGGGCTGACCCAGACTCTCCGGGTCCTCGCCGGCAACGGCGTGGTGAGCTGCTTCGACGGCGGTTCCGAACCGGTGTGGTCCATCGTGCCGGACAACCACGCGGTCGCGGCCTACTACCGCAACGGGGCGCTCCATCACTTCGTCGACCGCGCGATCGTCGAGGTCGCCATGCTCGCCGTGGCCGACGGTGACGTCCGGGCCGACGACATCCCGCCGGACGAACACCCCGTCGGATACGACGAGACGGCCGACGGTCCGCTCGCCGACGAGGGGCTGCTCGCGGCGTCGCAACGGGAGGCCCTGCGAATCCGCGATCTGCTCAAGTTCGAGTTCTTCTTCCCGGCCAAGACCGAGTTCCTGCACCGACTCGGTCTCGAACTCGATCTGCTGGCCCCGGGCTGGCGTGCCGTGACGCCGACGCAGGAGTGGACCTACGAGATACTGCACGGCCATACCGGCGGACTCCTCGCCCGACGCACCCTGCAGCCGTTCTTCGACGCCCAACTGGTCTTCGCGACCAAACTCGTGGAACTCGGCACCGCATCGCGCGACAAGGAGGACCTGATCGTCGAATGCCTCGGTCTGGGACGCCAGCTGTCCCTGCAAGGTGTTGTGCGCAGCAAGGACTCGGTTTCCAAAGACCTCTACGACGGCTGTTATCAGCTCGCCGACAACCGCCACCTGATCCACGGCGAGGAGGTCGCGGACCTCGCGACCGCCCGCCGGGACTGGCTCGACGAGGTCGAATCGATGCGCGAGCGGCTGGCCCGGATCGCGTCGATCGAGGATCTCCAGCCTGCCGTGGGCGGAGCCGACACCATGGACACTATCTGGTCGGAGGGGACACGATGAGTGCCTTCACCGACCGGATGCGGGCCATCCGGTCGGCACCCACCGGTAAGAAGGTCGCCGCGCTGTTCGACTACGACGGCACCCTGATCGAGGGCTTCTCCGCCGCCGCCATCATGCGAGCACGCCTGCGCAGCATGGAATTCGGTTTCGGCGAACTCGCCGACTTCCTGCTCATCGGATTGCGCGGCGTCGTGTCCGAACAGGATTACGCGGAAGTGCTCGACGCCACGCGTCCCACGTTCGCCGGCAAGACCTACGCCGAGCTGATCGAGTTCGGCGAACACCTCTTCAAATACGAGACGGCGGCCAAGCTGCGGCCGCAGATGTGGCAGATCCTGCGCGCGCATCGGGAGATGGGACACACCATCGTCATCGCGTCGTCGGCGACCCGATTCCAGATCGAACCCATCGCGCGGGAGATCGAGGCCGACTTCGCACTCGCCACCGATGTCGAGGTCGTCGACGGGGTGGTCACCGGCAACATCCGGGGACGCCCGCTCTGGGGTCCGGGAAAAGCCGCTGCGGTACGCACCCTCGCCCGTGAGCACGGCATCGACCTCGACGCCTCCTTCGCCTACAGCGACGGCAACGAGGACATCCCGTACCTGGAGTCGGTGGGCAACCCGGCGGCGGTCTCCCCGCGCCGAATACTGCGGGCGGAGGCCGAATCCCGCGGCTGGCCGATCATCGACCTGAAGAACCCCACGTACAACCGGCTCGGGATGCTGGCCCGAACCGGCGCCTTCTACGGTTCGTTTCTCGCCTCCGCCGCGGTGGGCGTCACCACCGGGCTCGTTCGACGCGATCCCGCCGCACTCGTCGAGGCCCTGCCGACCGGTACCGACGTCGGGCTGTCACTCGCCGGGATCCACGTGCAGGTCCTCGACGGAGGCGAGTACCTCACGTCGGCGCGGCCGTGCGTGTTCCTGTTCAACCACCAGTCGAAACTCGACCTGCCGGTGATGATCAACCTCGTGCGGTCCGAGGCCACGGGGGTGGCCAAGAAGGAGGTGCAACGGGTTCCGGTGGTCGGGCCGATCCTGCAGCAGGCCGGGTTGGTGTTCATCGATCGCGCCGACCCGGGCCGCGCGATCGAACAGCTGGCGCCGGCCGTCACAGCTCTGCGGGACGAGGGAATGTCGCTCGTGGTCGCGCCCGAGGGCACCCGGTCGCCCACACCACGTGTGGGCAGGTTCAAGAAGGGTCCGTTCCACATCGCGATGCAGGCGGGTGTCCCCGTCGTACCGGTGGTCCTGCGTAACACCGGCGAGTTGATGTGGCGCGGTGCGCAACTCATCCGACCGGGGACCGTCGAGGTGATGGTGCTTCCGCCGGTGGACACCAGCGACTGGTCGCCCGACGAGATCGGCGACCGCGCCGAGGAGGTCCGGCAGATGTACATCAGCGCCCTGGCCGACTGGCCGCTTGACTTCTTCGCCGACGACGACGCCCGGCCACCGGTCGAGGTACCGGAAGAGAGGCAAGTGTGAGCGAGGAACCGGACCTGACCGACGGGGTGGACCGACCGCTCGACTGGGCCAACGAGCCCCACATGAGCTCGGTGGACACCATCATGTGGCGAGGCGACACCGATCGCCGGATGCGCGGGACCATCTGCATGCTCGAGGTGTACGACTGCGCCCCGGACTGGGACCGGCTCGTGGCTGCCCACGAATGGGGAAGCCGAATGGCCCCGCGATTCCGGCAGCGCGTCGTCGACTCCCCGTTCGGCATGGGAACGCCCAGCTGGGCAGTCGACCCGGACTTCGACCTGCACTACCATCTGCGCCGAATCCGTCTGGGCGGCAACGGCAGCATGCGTGAGCTGCTCGTCACGTGCGAGCAGCTCGCGATGACCGCGCTCGATGCCGCACGGCCGCCGTGGGAGGGCACGCTGATCGAAGGGCTGCCGGACGGCAAGGCAGCATACTTCCTCAAAGCCCACCATGCGCTCACCGACGGCCTGGGCGCGATCATCGGACTCGCCCAGCTGCATTCGCCCACACGCGAACACAATCCGGGCAAACCCCAGCCGCCGAGTCCCGACCCGGTGAACATCACGCCCGTCGACCTGCTCCGCCGGCAGGTGGGCGAGGAGATCCGGCGGATCCCGCATCGTGTCGACACGACCTTCCGCGGCGTCCGCGCGCTGGCACATCCCCGCCAGGCAGTGAGTTCCGTTCTCCGCTATGGTCGCTCGGTTCCACGCGTGGCGGGCCTGGTCAGTCCCCCGGGTTCCCCGTTGCTCGCGCACCGGAGCCTGTCGTGGCGTTTCAGCGCGTTCGAGGTCCCGTTCACCGACCTCAAGGCGACCGCGACGGCGACGCGGGCGTCGATCAACGACGTCTACCTCGCCGGGCTCATCGGCGGCTTCCGCCTCTATCACGAGAAGATGGGCACCCCGATCGAGACGATGCCGGTCGCGATCCCGATCTCGGTGCGGCGTCCGGAGGATCCGGCGGGTGGCAACCGGATCGCGGTGGGACGGCTCGCCGGACCGGTCGGGATCGCCGACCCCTTCGAGCGGGTCCTCACCATCCGCGAACAGGTCCGCGTCGCCCGGCACGAACCGGCCGTCGACATCTTCAACACCCTGGGCTCGGTGATGGCCTGGTTGCCCGGATCGGTGCTCATGCAGTTCAGCGGCACGACCAGCCAGAACGATCTGCAGGCCAGCAACGTGCCGGGCATTCCGTGGGACACCTACGTGGCCGGCGCCAAGGTCGAGCGGATGTTCCCGTTCGGCCCGCTGCCCGGCTGCGCGATGATGGCGACGATGATCACCCACAACGGAACGGCCTGTCTCGGAATCAATTCCGACGGCGCCGCGGTCACCGACCTCGAGTTGTTCGCCGACTGCCTCGTCGCCGGTTTCGGTGAGGTGCTGGCTCTCGCCGCCGACGACGACGTCGTGCCGGGGGTTCTGCGACGGGTGGTGTGAGGGAACTCGTGGCCCACGTTCTGTGCATTCGAACCAGTCCGAATGGTCAGAACCGAGTAGAATCGGCTCATGAGAACCCTGAGCAGCACAGAAGCCAAGGCGCGCCTCAACGCCGTGCTGGCTGAGATCGAGAGAACCGGGGAAGAGATCACTATCACCACGCATGGCCGACCCGTCGCAGTACTCAGGCCCGTGGCACCACCTCCGCGTCGATTCGGGCAGTTCCCGGCCATGGTTGTTCCCGACGACTTCGACGCACCGCTGTCCGCCGACGACCTCGAGCGCTGGGAGTCGGGTTCGTGACCGATGTCCTGCTGGACACCAACGCGGTCCTGTGGCTGGTCAGCGAACCGGACCGGCTGTCACCCACCACCTTGGACATCCTCGCGAATCCCGGCAACGCTCTCTACGTGTCGGCTGCGTCGGCCTGGGAAATCGCCATCAAGACGCGGCTGGGCAGACTCGACGGAGCGCCACTCCTCGCCGCGTGGGAAGAAACCCTCTCGTCCATGTCAGCGACCGACCTCGCCATCGATTCCAGCGACGCGGTGACAGCAGGACAGCTCGCCTGGGAACATCGCGATCCCTTCGATCGCATGATCGTCGCTCAGGCCACCCGCCGAGGTCTGACCATCGCGACGAGCGATCAGGTCATCCAGACCGGCACGCTGACACCTGTCATCGACACTCGCCGGTGAGTCCTCGGTGTCAGTCCCCTCCCCTAGAGTGGAACTCATGGACTTTGATGCGTTCACCACTCTGTGGGAACGCCATCCCGCGTGGCGGCTCCTGCGCGCCCACCACTCCCCGCTCATCCTGACGTTTCTCGGGACATTCTTCGTCGAGGGCAACCGTGGTGCGAGTTCAGCTGGAGAACTGGCCACCGCTCTGGATGATCTGCTCTACGACCTGAACACCTCGCTACCCACCAACGACGGTTCGGTTCGATTTCCCAAAGAACCCCGCGCCTACCTCGAGGATTGGGCCGGCACCGAGGCTGGGTTCCTACGACGCTTCTACCCCTCCGGCGACGACGAGATCTATTACGAGGTGACGCCGGCTTTCGAGAAGGCGTACGCCTGGATCGTCTCTCTACAGGGCAGAGCGTTCGTCGGTACCGAGTCGCGACTGCACACCGTCGTCGAGCTTCTTCGGCAGATCGTGGACGGCACCGAGGTAGACCCCGAGGTT
Organism: Gordonia sp. BP-119; assembly: GCF_016924115.1. NCBI lineage: Bacteria > Bacillati > Actinomycetota > Actinomycetes > Mycobacteriales > Gordoniaceae > Gordonia > Gordonia sp. BP-119. Next base: position 35,951 of record NZ_JAFFZF010000036.1, on the reverse strand, counting down.
CGACTGGCAGAGCTGCGGCGGCGTCGCGCCGAGATCGATGCAGAAATCGCCGCGGCCGAGTGCGGCGAACTGACGTATCTGGATCAGACCGGGGTTCGAGACCGCTATCAGCAGGTGGCGTCGACCGCACGTGAACTGCTCGCCGACTTCCGAGAGGTAGAAGACAACTTCCGCCTTCTTGATCGCTCGGCCCGCGAGAAGATCGCGTCCTGGACCGGGCCCAAGGGCGAACTCCTCGCCGACCTGGTGGGCAGCCGATCCGAGATCGCCTCGTCCGATCAAGGTCGTAGCTTCGGGTCGTTCTACGAATTCTTGCTGTCCGATTCGCGCCAGACGGAACTGGCAGACTTGCTTGCGAAGGTGTCGTCGCTGGAGATGATCGACGTCGACGAGCGCATCCGCAGCATCCATCACGACTGGTCCGAGGCTGCCGACCGAACCCAGCGCATGGTCCGACAGATCTCTGAACAGCTACGCCGATTCCTCGACGATCAGGTCTGGCTGGAGAATCGCCGCGTACTCGACCTGGTCCGGTCCGTAGAGGCTAGCGCCCTCGAGATTCGTGGCAGGACACCAGATTTCGGGCTCACTGTGGATCAGACCGGTATCGAGATCGCGCTGCCGTTCGACAGGCCACTCTATCAACAACCCGCCTCTGCGACCGTCGAGAGTCGGGTCGAGGACGCGACCGAGAACCTGGACGCAGACCTGTTGTTCGCCCAGACGTTCGTCGACCAAGCCCGCCTGGCAGCCAACATCCGCAGCATCCTCCCGGAGAGATCGTCGGCACTGCTATCCGATGTGGTCACCATGTATCCGATAGAACTCCGATAGAACAGGGTGCGGCCGAGATCGTCGGTTACCTCGCCCTCGACGATGACGATGTCAGCGTCGACATCGACGACACCGACGAGACCCTGCTCGAGTACGCCGACCCGAGTGACCCGAGCACGGTCAAACGTGCCCGGCTGCCGAGTGTCACTGTGAGGCGACGATGACCGACGACCACGCAATTTCGAGTGCCATAATCCGATTGATGCGGGGCGTGGTGTACCGCGAATCGGACGAGGACATCTGGGCCACACTCGAACGCTCGGGAGCCGGCGTACGCGATCACTTCACCACGATCGGCGTCGATGTCATCGTCGACGAGTCCGAGGGCTACGCCTATCTGCGCTCGCACCCGGAAGAGGAAGGCGAAGAGCCACTTCCGCGGTTGGTCCGCAGGCGGGCGCTGACCTACAACGTGAGCCTGCTGCTCGTGCTGCTACGCAAACGCCTGCTGGAGTTCGAGATCACCGGCGGTGAAGGACGACTCGTCCTGTCAACGGATCAGATCGTGGAGATGCTACAACTCTTCCAAGCCGAATCGACGAATGAGGCGCGCCTGGTCGAACAGGCCGATAACACCATCAAGAAGGCCGTCGAACTGGGCTTCCTGCGCCAGTTACGTGGGCAGACCGACCAGTGGGAGGTGCGTCGCATCATCAAGGCGTACGTGGATGCGCAAACACTGTCGGATTTCGCGGGCAAACTGCGCCAATACGCAGGAACCGCGGGCCCCGATGACTGACGGTCTGTTCTCAGCGGTCGAACTCGGGGGTGCCGGAGGCGCCGGGTTCCGATTGCAGCCGTCGAGGTGTTGAACTGGGGCACCTTCGACCGACAGGTGTGGCGGCTCACCCCCGACACAGACACCGCACTACTCACCGGCGACATCGGGTCGGGCAAGTCGACGCTGGTGGATGCGGTGACCACACTGCTGATGCCCGCACACAGGATCGCTTACAACAGGGCCGCGGGAGCTGAGGCCAAGGAACGCACGCTTCGCTCCTAGGTCGAAGGCCACTACAAGTCCGAACGACAGGAAGCAACCGGCCGCTCTCGCGCCAAAGGCCTTCGGCAGGAGCGCAATACATACTCGGTCATCCTGGGCGTCTTCAGCAATCGGGGATATGACGAGACGGTCACCCTGGCGCAGGTTTTCCAGCAGCGCGACACCGCCGGACAGCCCTACCGGTTCTACGTCACCGCAACCAAACAACTCGCCATCACGACGGACTTCGCCGATTTCGGTTCCGATTTGCGCGACCTTCGTAAACGCCTACGGTCCGGCGGGGCCGAGGTGGTCGACGAGTTCCCGAAGTACTCCACTTCGCTGCGCCGATTGCTAGGCATCCGATCAGAGCAGGCGTTGGAGCTACTACATCAGACCGTGTCGATGAAGTCCGTGGGCAATCTGAACGATTTCGTGCGCAACCACATGCTCGAGCCGAGCGACGCCGGCGAACGTGTCCGCGACATCATCGACCATTTCGACAATCTCACGAAGTCGTACGACGCGGTCAAACGCGCCCGCGAACTGCTCGAGGCGCTGGATCCCATCGTGGTCGCCACAGAGGAGTACGATGCCGCACTTGCCGAGCGCGAGGCTCTCGACGTACAGCGTGCGGCCATACGCCTGTTCATAGCCGAGAATCGCTCGCGCCTGCTGGCAGACGACATCGCCACCTATACGAGCCAGGGCGAGCAGCTCCTCCGCAACCAGGATGCGGCCAGAGGACGGCTACGCGAGTTGGCCCGCGAACGCGAGTCTCTGATCGAGGAGCGGGCAAGAGCCGGCGGCGATCGAGTCGGCGAACTCGAGCGACTCGCCGCCGTTGCCCGTGACGACGTGGAGAAGCGCCGTCACGGACGATCCCTCTTCGACGCCACCGTCACGGCTGCAGGCTTCGCCCCCGTCACAACGGTTGAGCAGTTCACTGATCTTCACGGCTTCATCACCCGCGAGACCACTACTCGTCGAGGCGAAGAGATCGCTCGATGCTGCGAGCGCCGACGCCATCGGCCGAGAGAAAGAAGCGGCCCGACGTCAGGAGACCATCCGGACCGAGCTCGACGATCTGCAGAAACGCACCAGCAACCTGCCACCCGACCAGGTCCAGATACGCGAACAGCTGGCCACCGACACCGGCCTGACACCTGCCGACCTGCCCTACGCGGGTGAACTGATCGACGTCGTCGAAGAACACAGCGAGTGGCGTGGCGCTGCCGAACGTGTCTTGCGTGGCTTCGCACTGTCGCTACTGGTACCGCAGCAGCACTACGATGCCGTGACGAACTGGGTCAACTCCCGCCGACTCACGTTCCACAATCACGGCGGCCGGACTGTCGGTGCCCGGCTCGTGTACGAACGAGTGCCGATCCGTCGAGTTCCCCTGCAGAGAAATGGCTCTGATCTACCGATTCTCGCTGACTGCCTCGAGATCAAGAGCGGGCCGTTCGAGGGCTATCTGCGCGACGAACTCCTCCGGCGCGCCGAACATCAGCGGGCCGCCACCATCGAGGAGTTCCGCGCTGCCAAGCGCGCCGTCACCCGCGAAGGTCAGGTGCGGTCCGGTGGCCGTCACGAGAAGGACGACCGACACCGGGTCGACGACCCACGCCGATGGGTGCTCGGATGGGCCAATGAGCGCAAGATCGCGGTCCTACGAGAGGATCTCGACGAGTCCGACCGCGAGCGCGTGGCTGCTTCGGCGGAGGTGGTGGCGCTGTCGGAGGAACGCGACGCCACCCAGAATCGCAGCGAGTCCCTGGCGCGGCTGGAAGGATTCCATTCCTGGGCCGAGCTCGACATCGAGGAAGCACAACGACGCGTCGCCACCCACGAGGCCGAGCGCGCCCGGCTCGAATCGGGGTCCTCACGCCTTCGCGAGATCACCACGGCGCTGGAGCAGAACGCCGCGCTCGCGGATTCCACGGCTGCCGCGATCGACGACCTCACCGGCAAGCTCGCAACCACCGCCGCCGCGAGTCATCGGGCCGAGCAGGACAAGAAGAGCGACGACGAGTTCGTCGCGGACCACCCGGAGGCTGAACTCGACGCCGCACGAGCATGCTACGACGCTCTGGAACGTCGGCTGGACGGCGGTGTTCCGGCAAGGGCAGCAGACTGCACCACAGCTCAAACGACACTGACCGCGACGCTTCATCAACGGATCGAGCGCCTCACCCGCGAGCTCGGCGGCTTCGGACAGCGCCTAACGCAGCACATGACCGAGGTTCTCCGCCGGTGGCCGGACCTGCGATCGGACATGGATGCCGACGTCGATGCCAGGGCGGATTTCGTCGCCCTCCGCGAACGGGTCGCGACCGACGATCTGCCGCGCTTCGAGCTCGAGTTCAAAGAACAGCTGAACAAGAACGCCATTCAAGAACTCGCCGGCTTCAACAACTGGCTCAACCGGCAGGCCGCATCCATCGACGAACGCGTGCGACGGATCAACGAAGCGCTGGGCGCCGTGCCCTACAACCCCGGTCGGTATATCCGGTTGGAGCGCGAGTCAACCACGAATCAGGATGTGGCACAGTTCCGCTCCGACCTGCGGAATCTGACGAGCGACAGTCTCGCAGTAGACGGCGATCAGTATTCGGAGCAGCGTTTCCTCGACGTCAAACGCATCATCGAGCGTTTCCGCGGACGGGACAATCACGCCGACCTCGACAAGAATTGGACGCGGCGTGTCACCGATGTGCGCAACTGGTTCGTGTTCTCCGCATCCGAACGCGATGTCGAGACGGACGTGGAGTGGGAACACTACAGCGATTCCGACGGCAAGTCAGGTGGGCAAAAAGAAAAGCTCGCCTATACGATCCTGGCCGCGTCCCTTGCCTACCAGTTCGGACTCGAGTGGGGTGTGAAGAAGTCGCGCGACTTCCGGTTCGCCGTCATCGATGAGGCATTCGGGCGCGGCTCTGACCTGTCGACCCGTTATGCGCTGGACCTGTTCGCCAAATTGGGTCTGCAGCTCCTGATCGTCACCCCTTTGCAGAAGGTGCACGTCATCGAGCCCTACGTGAAGGCGATCGGATTCGTCGACAATCCGACGGGCACTTTTTCACGCCTGCAGACGATGACGATTGAGGAATACCGGTCACGCCGTGACGGGCGTCTGCGGTGACCGATCGTTGGACCACCCCGGCCGACATCGCCGTCAAAGCCAGACGCCGCTGGGACGACGGGACGCTGCTCCGGACGTTTGCGAACCGAGAACCATTCGAGCCCATCGAGATTCCGCTGCGCGGGCCCACCGCGTCGCAGATAGGAGCAGATCTCGGCGCCGCTCGCGACTGGGTCACGGCGTTGGACGGCGGACGTCGTGGCGACACCAGGTACTCCCTGGTCTGGCAAACAATCGGCGGCCGGCACGTCGGGCGTAACACGCTTCCACGACGGGCGATCATCTCCACCTATGAGCAGGCGTGGGCACTTCTGAACGTGAAGGCAGCGGTACAGCAGTTCGAGAGGTTGCTCGAGCTCGCCGCCGACGATCCCGCGGTCCACGCGTGGCTGTTCCAGAACCCGTTTCGCGCAATAGATCTGGCATCGGAGTTTCCTCGACTGATCGACGCGCACCGATGGCTCGACACGCATCGGGACTCCCGACGCTTCCTGCGTGAGATCAGCGCACCTGGGGTCGACACCAAGTTCACCGAAAGGCACCGGGGAGTCTTGGCGTCGATACTCGGAGTGTCGTCGACGGCGTCCGGTTTCGTGACCGGGCTGGGTTTGCAGACGAAACCAGAGTTCGTGAGACTGCGACCGTCACCGTCGCTGGGACTTCTCGAGCACGTTTCGGAGGTGAGCCTCCGAGCTGACGAGCTCACCCGGATCGACTTGCGTCCCTCGCGCGTCCTGGTCATCGAGAACGAGATCACCTATCTCAGCGTCGATGTTCCAGCCCACGGAGCCGTGTTCTGGGGCAAGGGATTCGAGATCGACAGAATCGGGCGCCTTCCCTGGCTGACCGACGTGCCTGTTCGGTACTGGGGTGACCTCGACACACACGGCTTCGCGATTCTCGACCGGCTACGTGCCTGGCTTCCGCAGACCGAATCGATCTTGATGGATCGCGAAACATTGTTCGCGCATCGCGATCGATGGGTTACCGAGCCGAGCCCCACCACAGCCGCACTCCGCCACCTCTCACCCGCAGAACACGACCTGTACGCCGACCTCGCGGACGACTCGCTCGGTGAGCGGGTTCGGCTCGAGCAAGAACGCATCGACTGGGCGTGGGCTCTGGAGCATCTCGAACGGTAGTCGTGCGGCCTACGCTCAGATCTGCCAGCGCACAGGTCGCGAGATGATGTCGCGGAGCCGGCGGCGGTAGTACCGGGCGGACTCCTGGTTGAAGACGTCCATCGCGGCCGCGGTGGCCTCGACATCGCGAGCGCGCATGGCGTCGAGGATGTCCTGCTGGAGTTCGAAGGCCGCGAGCCGCGTCGCGATGGGATGCTCGACGGGTTCGGCGTCGCGAACGAGCAGCCACAGCGTCTCCATGACCACCCGCAGTGCGGGATTGCCCGCCGCCTCGTACACCCCGCGCTGGAATGCGGCGTTGTTCTCCTGGAAGTTGGCGTGGTCCTCGGGATGGTCGCGCATCCGGTCCAGTGCCCGCTGCATCGACTCGATCTGCTCGTCGGTGACGTTCTGCGCCGCGGCCCGCGCGACCATCGGTTCGAGCATCAACCGGACGTCGATGACATCACTGATGTTCGCGCCGTTGATCTGGAGGAACAGCTTCATGATGTTGCCGAGCGAATCGAGTTCGGGCCGTTTGGCTATGGGCCCGCCGCCGATTCCCGCCTTGATCGTCACGAGGTCTCGGCTCTCGAGGAGCCGCAGTGCCTCACGCACCGTCGTGCGTGCCACGCCGAACTCGCTGACCATCTCCTTCTCGGTCGGCAGGCGCTGACCCTCGACGATGCCACCGCTGAGGATCTGATCGGCCACCATGTTGGCCACCCGCGCGGACATCTTCTGCCCGCGCGGCTGCCGGGTGGCGGGCTCGTCGGCGACGGTCATGCGGCTCCCGTGTCTCGGCTGATCGGTCGGTGCCGACACCTTACCCGCCCGCACCTGCTCTCTAGTTCGGATCGGGGCGGCAACGGTCGCCCTCGAACGATCGGTGCGGTGGCGAGACGACCCGTCGTCGTAACTGTGTACATATTTTGCTCGCTCGATTACCGTGAGTCCCGTTCCGTTCGTTCGCGCCGGGGCCCCGACCGCCCGTCGGCGCAGTCCACGACAGATAGGCACCCATGCAGACCACCTCCCCGGCCTCCGGGAACCTCTCCGTCACCGTGCACCAGCCCGGTATCGCACTCGTCGAGCTCTCGCGGGGCAAGGTCAACGCCATCGACGGGCAGATGTACGAGGACATCGCGGCGACGTTCGACGCGCTGTCCGACGACCAGGACGTGCGCGTGATCGTGCTGACCGGTCAGGGCCGCATCTTCAGCGCGGGCAACGACATCAACGAGTTCCGGACGATGTCCACTGTCAGCGGCGACATCGCGATGCGGCGGGCCCGGCGGGCGCTGTTCAGCGTGCGCGAGTGTCACCTCCCCGTGGTGTCCGCGGTGAACGGCCCGGCCCTGGGAAGCGGGTTCGGACTCGTCGCGCTCTCCGACCTCGTGGTCGCGTCCGAACGCGCCACCTTCGGACTGCCCGAGATGAACGTCGGGGTCCTCGGCGGTGGTCGCTTCACCGCCCGCATGTTGCCCCAGCAGGCGATGCGCCGCATGTTCCTCACCGCCGAACCGGTCGACGCGTCGACCCTGGAGCGGTGGGGAGCACCGCTCGAGGTCGTCGCCCACGACGATCTCCTGGAGATCGCGACCGCCCGCGCGCGCTCCATCGCGGAGAAGAGCAGGCACGCCATCGTGCTCGCCAAACAATCCCTGAACGGCTGCGAAGATCTCGACATCCGTCGCGGTTACGAGCTCGAGCAGTCCTTCACCGTGCGACTGTCCGAACACCCCGACTCCAAGACCGCGGTGGAGACCCAGGTCGCCGACCTCGCACGCAAGTGACGACGTCGGGTCCGCGCCATCGGGACGCGGACCCGACGCACCGCGTCAGTCCGTCGCGATGGTCAGCAGGAGATCCCCGCCGTCGACCTCGGTCGATCCCGACACCGCGACACGCTGCACGATCCCGGTGACCGGCGCGGAGATCGAGGCCTCCATCTTCATCGCCTCGATCGTGCCGATCGGTTCACCCCGGCGGAGTTCGTCGCCCTCCTTCACCGACAGCGTCACCACACCGGCGAAGGGTGCGGCGAGTTGCCCCGGGAGGGCGGGGTCGGCCTTCTCCGCGGTGCGTGTCGTCGACTCGACCGAGCGGTCGCGCACCCGAACCGGCCGCAGTTGCCCGTTGAGGATGCAGAGCACGTTGCGCATCCCGGACTCGTCCGGGTCGGAGATCGCCTCGAGCCCGATGAGCAGTTCGACGCCCTTCTCCAGCTCCACGCGATGTTCCTCGTCCTGGCGCAGGCCGTAGAAGAACTGGTTGGTGGACAGCCGAGACGTGTCGCCATAGGTCTCGCGGTGCTCGCGGAACTCACGATTCGGTCCGGGGAACAGCAACCGGTTGAGCGCATCACGACGCTCCGCCGACGTACCGGCGAGCGCCGCGAGGTCGCTCTCGGTCAGGGCGGTCACCGGGCGAGGGTCGGTGCGGCCCTCGAGGGCGCGCGTGCGGAGCGGCTCCGGCCACCCGCCCGCGGGCTCGCCCAGATCGCCCCGCAGGAAATCCACCACCGAGTCCGGGATGTCGTAGGCCGTCGGATCGTCCGCGAACTCGGCGGCGCTCGCGCCGGCGCCGACGAGTGCCAGCGCGAGATCGCCGACGACCTTCGACGACGGTGTCACCTTGATCAGTCGCCCGAGCACGGTGTCGGCGCCCGCGTAGGCCGCCTCGATGTCCTCGAACCGGTCCGCCAGCCCCAATGCCAGGGCCTGCTGCCGCAGGTTGGACAGCTGGCCGCCGGGGATCTCGTGGGCATAGACCCGGCCGGTGGGTGCCGGCAAGCCCGTGTCGAACGGCGAGTACGCCGCCCGGACCGCCTCCCAATATGGCTCGAGAGCGCAGCAGGCCGCGAGGTCGATCCCGGTGTCGCGGTCGGTGTTCGCCGTCGCGACGACGATCGCCGACAACGGTGGCTGACTCGTCGTGCCGGCCAGCGGTGCGCTCGCCCCATCCACCGCGTCCACCCCGGCCTCCCAGGCGGCGAGGTAGGTGGCCAGCTGCCCGCCGGCGGTGTCGTGGCTGTGCAGATGGACGGGCAGGTCGAACCGCGACCGCAAGGCGCGCACCAGGGTCGACGCCGCGGCCGGGCGCAACAGGCCCGCCATGTCCTTGATCGCCAGGACGTGTGCGCCCGCGTCGACGATCCGTTCGGCCAGCTTCAGGTAGTAGTCCAGGGTGTACAGGGTCTCGCCGGGATCAGAGAGGTCGCCGGTGTAGGACATGGCCACCTCCGCCACCGCGGTCCCCGTCTCCCGCACCGCGTCGATGGCCGGCCGCATCGCGTCGATGTTGTTCAACGCGTCGAAGATCCGGAACACGTCGACGCCCGTGGCCGCCGCCTCGCGGACGAATGCGTCGTTCACCTCCACCGGGTACGGCGTGTACCCGACGGTGTTCTTGCCGCGCAACAGCATCTGCAGGCAGACGTTGGGCATCGCCGTGCGCAGGGCCGCCAGGCGATCCCAGGGATCCTCCTTGAGGAATCGCAGTGCGACGTCGTAGGTCGCCCCACCCCACGCCTCGACCGACCACAGCTGTGGGGTCATCCGCGCGACGTGCGGTGCGACGGTCACCAGGTCGCGGCTGCGCACGCGGGTGGCGAGCAGCGACTGATGCGCGTCGCGGAAGGTGGTGTCGGTCAGCGCGAGTGCCGTCGACGCACGGAGCTCGGCGGCGAAACCGTCCGGCCCCAGCTCCCGGAGTCGATCGCGCGACCCCGGCGGCGGTGGGGACGTGAGGTCGATCGCCGGCAGTTTGTCGACCGGGTACACCGCGGACGGTCGCTCGCCGTGCGGTCGGTTCACGGTGACGTCGGCGAGATACCGCAGAATCCGGGTACCGCGGTCGGCGGAGGCGTGCTGCTCGAGCAGGTCCGGTCGGGATTCGATGAACGAGGTGGTGACCCGCCACGCGCCGAAGTCGTCGTCGGCGAGAACCGCCTGCAGGAACGGGATGTTGGTGGCGACGCCCCGGACCCGGAACTCGGCGATCGCCCGGCGTGCGCGCGCCCGCGCGGTCTCCAGGTCCCGGCCGCGACAGGTCAGCTTCACGAGCATCGAGTCGAAGTGGGAGCCGATCTCGGACCCCAGTCCGACGCTCCCGTCCAGACGGACACCCGAGCCACCGGGCGTGCGGTAGGCGGTGATCCGCCCGGTGTCGGGCCGGAAGCCGTCGGTCACGTCCTCGGTCGTGATGCGGCATTGCACTGCCGCGCCGCGGATCTCGATCGAATCCTGGGTCAGTCCCAGCTCCCGCAGCGTCGCACCGGATGCGATCTGCATCTGGGTGGCGACGAGATCGACGTCGGTGATCTCCTCGGTGATCGTGTGTTCCACCTGGATGCGCGGGTTCATCTCGATGAACACGTGCCGACCGTCGGAACCGAGCAGGAACTCGACGGTCCCGGCGCAGGTGTACCCGATGTGCCTGGCGAAAGCCACTGCATCCGAACAGATCCGATCACGGACAGCCGGGTCGAGCGCGGGTGCGGGGGCCACCTCGACGACCTTCTGGTGGCGGCGCTGGAGCGAACAGTCGCGTTCGTAGAGATGGATGACCTCGCCGGTGGCGTCCCCGAGGATCTGCACCTCGATGTGCCGGGCGTCGACCAGGAAGACCGTGCCGTCACCGAAGGCCGTCGTGGCCTCGCGCGAGGCCGCCTCGATCGCCCCGCGAAGCCGCGACGGCTCATCGACGCGACGCATGCCGCGCCCGCCACCACCGGCGACCGCCTTGACGAACAAGGGGAAACCGACCGCATCAGCCGCGGCCACGAGCTCGTCGACATCACTCGACGGGGTCGACGAGGTCAGCACCGGGAGACCGGCCTCGGCGGCGGCCGCCACGGCCCGGGACTTGTCGCCGGCGAGTTCGAGCACCTCGGCGGACGGGCCGATGAAGGTGATCTGTCGGGTCGCACACGCGCGGGCCAACTCGGCGTTCTCGGAGAGGAAGCCGTACCCGGGGTACACCGCATCGGCTCCGGACGTCGCCGCGACGCGGACCATCTCGTCGACCGAGAGGTATGCGCGGACCGGATGCCCGCGTTCGCCGATCTCGTAGGCTTCGAACGCCTTGGCCCGATGAACGGAGTTGCGGTCCTCGTGGGGGTACACGGCCACCGTGCTCGCGCCGAGCTCGACCGCGGCACGAAAAGCCCGTACCGCGATCTCGCCTCTGTTCGCGACCAGCACCTTCTCGAACATGGGTTTCCTTTCGTCACCGGATGCGCCGGAAGTAGCCACGCGAGAAGCGGGCGGCGCGGGAAGGATGTGACCCACATCTCTGGGTCTGGCGTCAGTTTACTCTACTCCGAGTAAAGTTACTTAGCGCCGCAACCGGCAAAGGCTTTACCTCCAAACTGCTGAGAAATATCTCTGTACATGTTTCCATCTGTCCCAGTTTCTATAGTGTGACTTGACATACAGCCTGTCACCTCGGTGAGGAGGAACACATGAGTGACGAGCAGTCCGCGGGGGCGGTCGACATCGATCGCTGGACCACCGACTGGGAGTTCAGCAGCCGATACCCGGTGTACACACGCGCCAACGCCGGCGAAGTGCTGCCCGACCCGTCGAGTCCGCTGAACGTCACGATGGTCTGGAACAAAGGCCTCAACATCGGCTGGCGCCAGGGCTACGTCGACAACCTCGGCACTCACCTTGCCGAGGAGATCGACGAGGTGATGCCCGAGATCATCGGCAACTTCGGCGGCTACCACTACACGAACTTCTCGATGACCGAGCTCAACGGCGCCCGGCTCCCGGGGCTGACCGTGCCGGTGTGGAAGAGCCTGTGGGTGGGCGACCACCCCGACATCCCCGAGTACGTACCCAAGCCGGGCGACGAGAACGCCGAACTGACGGCCGGTCTCGCCGAGAAGACCGCCTGGGCTCTCACGACCGATGAGTTCCCCGAAGCCGAGGAGGCCAAGCGCCGCGCCGACCGGGCACGCGACCAGCGTCCCGATCTCGCCGCGATGAGCGATGCCGAACTCGTCGAGCACGCTCGCTCGCTGCTCCCCGACCTCATCTACTGCTACGCCTATCACCCGGTCACCACGACGCTGTCGACGATGGATCCGGCCGTGGCCGGTCAACTCCTCGAAACCATCGGCGAGGCAGACAAACTCGGCGATCTGCTCAGCGGACTGGGCGGCGTGGACTCGGCCGCCCCGTCGTATGCGATGTGGAAGCTCGGGCGCCTCGTCGCCGGTTCGTCCGAACTGACCGGGATCTTCGACGACGGACTCGCCTCCGCCCTCGACGCGATCACCGCGAGTGACTCCGCCGACGCCGCGAGGTTCCGAGAGGAGTTCGACGACTTCCTCTACCGCTACGGCTCGCGCGCACCGAACGAATGGGACATCCGATCGGACAGCTGGGAGACCAAACCCGTGCTGGCACTGATGGCCATCAACGGGATGCGCAACAGCCCGCCGGAGGCCGATCCCGAAGCGATCCTGCGCCGCAATCAGGACAAGCGTCTCGCCCTCACCGAGGACCTCGCCGCGAAGATGCCCGACGTGGAGTCGGCCACCGCGTTCCGCAACGCGGCGAAGTCGATCACCAAGTTCATGCCGTGGCGGGAGCGCACGAAGACCGCGTGCGTGAAGATCATGGGCGAGATGCGGGCCGCCCTCTACGAACTCGGACACCGGATGGTCGGACGCGGGATCATGGACGACCATCACGACATCACGATGCTCGTCGACGACGAGCTCGATCGCTTTGTCGCCGAACCCGAGTCGTTCGCGGACACCATCAAGGAGCGACGCGAGCAGTATCTCGCCCTGTTCGATCTGCAACCGCCGTTCTTCCTGTTCGAACCGCTCCCCCTCTCGCAGTGGCCCCGGCGCACCGGGCAGCGGGTGGACCCCGCGGTGCCCGGTGACGTCCTCTCCGGAGTCGGCGGCGCCCCGGGCGTCGCCCGGGGACGTGCGCGAATCCTGCACGACCCGTACGAGGCCGAGCAGCTGGAGGAAGGCGACATCCTCGTCGCACCGCAGACCGATCCCGCCTGGACGCCGTTGTTCGTCTTCGCGGGCGGTGTCGTCGTGAATGTCGGCGCGACGATCACCCACTCGTCCATCGTGTGTCGTGAGCTCGGAATCCCATGCGCCGTATCGGTTCAGGACGCGACGGCCCGCATCCCGGACGGCGCGATGATCGAGGTCGACGGCAACACCGGGTCGGTGACGATCCTCTGATGGCGATGACTGACGGCGCCCGCGGCACGACGATCGGGCTCGCCCTCCCCCAGCTCGGCGAGCACGTCGATGCCGCGGCCGTCCGCGACTTCGCGGTGGCCGCCGAGGAACTCGGATTCACCGGACTGTGGGCGCAGGAACACCTCTTCTACTCCGAGCAGAACGCGTCGGTCTACGGTGGCCGGCACACCACGGCGGTGCACCCCGCCTACCGTTCGGTGCTCGGGGCCACCGAGCTCATGGCATTCGTCGCGTCGTGCACCCGGCGGGCGCTGATCGGGAGCAGCATCCTGGTTGCCGGGTACCACCGTCCGGTCGAGCTCGCACAGCGTCTGGCCACTCTCGACGTGCTCTCCGGCGGACGTCTCGTCGCCGGGCTGGGCGTCGGCTGGTCCGACGAAGAACATCGACTCATGGACGTCGACCCCCGGACGCGCGGGCGCCGGATGGACGAACTCGTCCGCGCCGTCCAGGCGTGCTGGGGACCGGATCCCGTCGAGTTCGACGGGGAGTTCTTCACCATCCCGACCTCCACCGTGCGGCCGAAGCCGGTCCAGACACCACATCCGCCGCTGCTGTCCGGGCTGCGGTCGGAACGCGGTCTCGCCCGCACCGCGGCACTGTTCGACATCTGGAATCCCAGCAGCGGCACAGCCGAGGCCCTGCAAGCCCAGCTCGACGGGATGGCCGCGCAGCGTCCCGCCGGACGGGCCCCGGTCCGGCTGTTCCTGCGGTCCTACCTCCAGCGCCCCACCGACCCGGTGGGATCCGGCGGACAGGGCATCGACGGTGTGGCCGCCGATATCGCCACCGCGAAGGCGGTCGGTGCGGAACACTTCATCATCGAATGCAATTTCTCCGACGACATCCGGTCGCCGGAGGACTGGGCCACCATGCCCGAGCGGCTGGCGCCGCTGATCCAACTCGTGCGCGACGACAGCTCCGCGGTGCCCGACTCGTCGGGCGCCGCCCGGCCCCAGAAGGAGAACGCATCATGAAAGCTGCTGTCTGGGAGGGCAGTACACCGACACTCACCGTCGAGGAGATCCCGCGCCCGACGCCCCGTCGTGGCGAGATCCTGCTCAAGGTCACCGCGTGCGGGGTCTGTCACACCGACCTGCACGTACTGAAGTCCGAGGTGAACTTCCCCGCTCCCGCGGTCCTCGGCCACGAGGTCTCCGGCGTGGTCGAGGAACTCGGCGACGGCGTCGACACCCTCGCGGTGGGCGATCGGGTCGTGTGCAGCTTCATCACTCCGAGGTACCGAGGCGCCCCCGCATGGACGGATCGACGCTCATGTAGCGGTTCTCGACGAGGATCTGATCGCCCCGCAGGGGACCGACCTCGGTCTCGCGGACCTCGAAGTTCTCCGGTCTCGGCACACCGTCGTCGGGTCGCTTTCGGAGAAATACCGTTCGTGTGGTGGTTGCCACGCCGCTGGTCATGAGTTATCCGCCGCGGCCGGCAGTTCGAGGATGGTGACGGTGCCCTTCGACCCGTCGACCTCGACCAGCGTGCCGTCGGGAATACGGCGGGTCGCGGCGGGAACGCCGGCAGCACAGGGAATACCGAGCTCGCGGCTGACGATCATCGCATGTGACCCCATGGCGCCGACGTCGGTGATGGCGGCGGAGGACACCATGAACAGCGGCGTCCAGGACGGATCGGTCTGGGGCGCCACCAGCACTTCGTCCACCTCGAAACTGTCCAGATCTTCCATCGAGGTGATGGTGCGGGTGCGTCCCCGAACCACACCGGGCGATGCCCCGGACCCCTGCAGGACCTCGCCGGAGGTCACCCCGTCCACCTCGACCTGGTCCTTGCGACGCAGACTCGACAGTGGCGGCAGCGGCTCTCGGGTGTCGAGGAAGGTCGGCAGGTCCAGCCCGAACAGGCCCTTCCACGCGCGATGCCGTTCGGCGAGGGTGTCGGTGAGGGCGGACGGTTCACTGGCCAGGAGACCCAGCTCTTCGTCGACCGCCATGAAGACGTGGTCGGCGGAAGCCAGGTGTCCCTGTTCGTGGAGCCGTCGACCGAGCTCGGCCAAGGGCACCCGCGCCTCGTGCAAGACCTTGATGCAGTTGGTCTTCGCCCGTTCACGCCAGGCCGCGAACCGACGTGCCGAGGCGAGCGCGGCGTCGAGCGTCGCCCGGGCCTCCGCGTCGTCGCCGACGATCGCGCGTGCCCGCTCGAGCGCGGCATCGGTGTCTCCCGCATGCTCGGCGAGGCGGGCGGTCGGTGAGGCGGAGTCGTCCTGCAGGCGCAGACGGTCGATGAGCCCGAGCACCAGTTCCGGCTTGGTCTCCCACGATGTCGAACCGAGGTCCCATTCGTTCGGCCCCCGGTAGCCGAACTCGGCGAGGAAGTCGGCGAACGAGGCGTCGAACTTCGGGTCCACCCCGGCCACCCGAGCCGCGAGGCCCTCGATTCCCTGATCGAACGCCGCGGTCAGGCGCTCGTCGGCGCGAACCATCCGCCCCAACTCCCAGAGCGCGAACGACGGCAGTGCCGAATCGACGTCACCCGCCGAACCCACGAGGGTGACGACGAGGTCTTGATTGTCGGGCCCGAGAAGCTGACCGAGCACCGACGGGCCGACGGCCGCACCGTTGGTCGCCGCCACTTCACCACGCCATGCGGCGCGCTCGAGCGGCATGACCGACCGGGCGCGTGCGACGAGTGCAACCGGGGTCAGACTCGACAGATCGGGGCGTTCCGTGCGCAACTTGTCGGCCAGTTCACGGTCCTCGTCGAGTTCGGGGAAGGTCTCGGTCGACATGATCCAGGCATTCCGAGCGGCCAACCGGGCGCTGGCATCGGCATTCTCGTCATCGGGATGCCCGACGTACTCCGGGATGTTCGGATCGCCACCGTAGAACAGCTGGTCGACGAGCTCAACCGACAGGCCACCACGTATACCCACGAGCCGCGACATCGACAGATTGATGTACAGGTGTCCGTAGAAGATCCCCGACGATGCCGCCACGTCCGGCTTCTCCACCAGCGAGTAGCTGCCGTGGAAGGCGTAGCCGGCGTTCCACCCGGGCAGGATGTTCTGAATCCACCCGAGGTCGGCGCCCAGTGGTGTGATCGGATCGGACAGCACATCGCTGGCGTTGAGCCGCGTGTAGATGGGTAGGCGGGCACTCGGTTCGGTGTCGACCAACCAGCGCTGTTCGGACATGTCGTTCTCGTCTCTCCTGGGACCGCTCGGGATAGGCGGCCATAGTTTCTTCACAGGGTATACACGTGGGCTGTGATGTGTGACGCTCTACCTGCAAGACTGTAGGCGTTGGCAAGTAACTCGTCTCGGTCTCTCGTTCAGGAATCAAGGAGACGTTCGATGAAGTTGCAGGACAGAGTAGTTGCCGTCACCGGCGGGACCCAGGGAATCGGCCGCGGGATCGCCGAGGCCGCCCTCGCGGAGGGCGCGAAGGTCGCCCTCAACGGCCGATCCAAGGAGAAGGGCGATAAAGCTCTGGCCGATCTCGGCGTCGGCGACCAGGCCGCGTTCTTCCAGGGCGACGTGACCGTGCAGGCCGATGTCGAGGACTTCATCGAGCAGACGGTGGCGACTTTCGGCCGCATCGACGTCCTGGTGAACAACGCCGGCGGTGCGAACGATCTGCAGCCCACCGCGCAGCTGTCCGACGAGGAGTGGAACCTCGTGATGAACTGGAACCTGAACTCGAACTTCTGGGCGACTCGGCGCGCCCTCCAGCACATGATCCCCAACTCCTACGGACGGATCATCAACATCTCCTCGGTCGAGGGCAAGCAGGGCAAGCCGGTGTTCACCGCTTACGTCGCCGCCAAACACGCGATCAACGGGATGACGAAATCCATTGCGCGCGAGGTGGGTACACAGGGAATCACGGTCAACGCGATCTGCCCGGGGCTCGTGATCACCGACATCATCAAGAACAACGGCCCGCAGACCGCCGCGGCGATGGGCATGAGTTTCGAGGAGATGGTCGACCTGTTCTCACAGGAATCGTCCATCAAGCGCCCCAACACCGTCGAAGAGGTCGCCGCAATGGCGATGCTGCTCGCCTCCGATGCGGGCGCCGGCATCACCGGTGCCATCCTCAGCGTCGACGGTGGTACCGCGTCGTACTGATCGAGATCGTTGCTCCCTTATCCGAAAGAGCCATACACCCCTTGGTCCCTGAGGTGCGAGGAGCGCTAGCGACGAGCCACGAAGGGCCTGGTGAGGCCCTTGCGAGGCCCTTCGTGGCTCGCTTCGCTCGCACCTCAGGGAGCATAGAGTTTTGGCGCTCACGAGCGTCTTTCGTGGTCCACGACGGCCGCCAGGCCGCAGATGCTGAGGAGTGAGCTTGCGACCGTCACGAGGGGTCTCACCACCTCGGTCGCCGGACCCTTCGTGACGCGCCCTCCGCAAGCTCCGGGCGCTCCTCAGGGAGCAGAGGGGTGCCGCGCCTCAGGAGGTGTAAGTGTTTGGCCCTCAGAACGTCCCGCGTACCACCCACGCCACGCAGCGGCCGAGGATGGTCCGGTACTCCGGCACCTCCCAGCTCCCCCGGTCGACCCGTCCGAGATCGTCGATACCCAGGTCTTGGACATCGAACCGGCCGCGGCAGTGCCCGAGCGTGAAGTAGCAGACGGTTCCGGCGTCATGTCTCTTGAGATAGAGCACCGGCAGCGGATCGTCGGAGGTGGTGTGTCCCTCCGCGAAACCCGTTGACTCGCCGACAAACCGGGTGTGCGCGAGAACCTCGATCGGCTCGAACAGTTCGCTCACGTAGAGCTCGTCGACGGCATCGAAGGCCTCGACACCGACGACGAGCGGATGGTCGGGGTCGCTGATCTCGACCCGGTACGGCGCGATCGGTGGATGCCCGAGGAATTGACTGCCGACGAGCTGGGGCAACACACCCATGGTGCGTGGCGTGACGTACTTGCTCGGCGACCCGGGCGGCGTCGGCTCGATAGCGGAGTTGGTGGCGTGCAACGCCAGCCATCGACCGCCGCGCGCGAGGAACTCGGTGAGCGACCGCTGCGCGGCCTCGTCCGGAATCCGGTTGCACGTGTAGGTGATCAGCAGATCCGCGTCGTCGATGGCCGGGATCGCACCGGCGTAGTCGTCGAAGACTCGCGTTCGCACCATTTCGTGATCGGCCAGCAGCGTGAGGATCTGCAGTCTCGCGTAGTCGAAGTCGTGCCATTGCCCACCGCAGATGACGACCGCGTCGAGGCGGCCGGCGGGTCCGGACATGTCGCTCCTCGAGATCTCAGGCGTGTGCGTGCAGGGGTTTGCCCGCCAGCGCGAGGTGGGCTTCGCCGAGCGCCTCGGCCTGGGTCGGATGCGCGTGCACCAGGTTCGCGACGTCGTCGGCGGTCGCCTCCCAGTTGTAGATCAGCTGTGCCTCACCGATGAGCTCACCGACCCGATCACCGACGAGATGGATTCCCACGACGGGTCCGTCGGACCCGGCGCGGACGAGCTTCACCCCACCCGACGTCTGGAGGATGCGGCTCTTGCCGTTGCCACCCAGGTCGTAGACGGCGGTGGTGACGTCCCCGTACCGGTCGACGGCTTCGGCCTCGTTCAACCCGATCGACGCAACCTCGGGGTGGGAGTAGGTGACACGTGGAATCCCGCTGTCGGCGACCGGCACACAATCGAGGCCGGCCAGTTGCTCCGCCACGAAGATCCCGTTCGCGAACCCGCGATGGGCGAGCTGCGGTCCCGGCACGATGTCGCCGACCGCGTAAACGCCCGGCACAGTGGTCTGCAGCGCATCGTCGACCTCGACGAACCCGCGGTCGAGCCGGATGCCCGCCTCCTCGAGCCCGAGACCGGACGTCCGCGGACCACGCCCTACCGCCACCAGCAGGATGTCGGCGTTCAGCGACTCGGAGTCGCCGAGATCGACGGTGACCCCGGCATCGGTCACGCGCGCGGCGGACAGCATGGCCGCGGTCCGAACCGTGATGCCGCGCTTGCGGAACGCTCGGGTCAACTGCTTCGACGACCACTCGTCCTCAGTCGGGACCAGTCGTGGTGCCGCCTCCACGATGGTGACCTCGACGCCGAGCGACGCCCACAGACTGGCGAACTCGCAACCGATCACGCCGCCGCCCAGGACGATCGCCGACCTCGGGATCGAATCCAGCTCCAGCGCACGGTCGCTGGTCATGATCGGACCGCCGATGTCGATGCCCGGCAGGATCCGCGACTGCGATCCGGTGGCAAGGACAAGGGCCTCACCCCGGTGTCGCGAGGTCCCCCCGTCCGCGAGATCGACTGCGACCGTTCGGTCCCCGACGACGCGGCCGTGACCCCGCACCACGCGGATCGCCCGCGAGGCGATCAGTCCCTCGAGGCCGCGGTACAGACCGTCGACGACCTTCTGCTTGTACGCATGCACCGCGGTGATGTCGACACCGTCGAGCGAGGCCTTGATTCCGAAATCGGCTGCAGAGCGCACGGAGTCGACGATCTCCGCGGCATGCAGCAGCGCCTTGGTGGGGATACAACCGTTGTGCAGGCAGGTACCGCCGAGCTTGCCGGACTCCACCAGGACGACCGACATGCCTAGCTGCGCGGCGCGCAGGGCACACGAGTACCCGCCCGAACCGCCGCCGAGGACGACGACGTCGGTCTCGGTGGAGTCCGCGCTCATCTCAGAAGTCGAATCGGTTGGTGAAGCCGCCGTCGACGACCAGGTTGGTGCCCGTGATGTGACCGGCGGCGGGCGACGCCAGGAACGTCACCGCGTTGGCGACATCCTGGGCGGCGGCCAGCTTGCCCAGCGCGGCGGACGACAGCGCCGCGTCATAGAGTTGCGGGCGCTGCTCCTTGATGGTGTCCCAGGGTCCGCCTTCGAAGTAGACCGGACCGGGCGACACCGCGTTGACGCGAATCCCCTTGGCTCCCAGGACACGTGCCTGCGCCGAGGAGTGCTGCAACACGGCGGCTTTGAGCGCGCCATAGCTGTTGGCGGTGGTGATCGGGCCGGCCTCGATGGCCGATGTCGTACTGATCGTGACGACCGACGCGGCCGAGCTCTTCTCCAGGTGCGGTGTGGCTGCCTCGATGAAGCCGACCAGGCTCATCAGATCGACGTTGAAGCTGTTCTCCCAGGCCTCGCGCCCCTTGCCGGTCATGGCCGATGCGTTCACGATGACGATGTCGATCCCGCCGAGCGACTCGGCCGCGTCGTCGACGAAGGACGTCACAGCCGCGGAGTCGCCGACATCGACGGACTTCCAGAACACCGTGCCAGACTCGGACAGCTCGTCGGCGACGGTCTTGAGTTGGGCTTCGCCGCGGGCGCAGATGCCCACCGATGCACCCTCGGCGAGGAGGGTCTTGGCGATGGCGAGGCCGATCCCCTTGCTCGCGCCGCTGATGAGGGCGCGCTTTCCGGTGAGGTCGAGATCCATGTCTGGTCCTTCTTCTTTCGGTCGTGCTGGCGGTTCGGGGCTGGTTGTTCTGGCGGGGTCGGACTAGAGGTTCATCGCGCCGACGGAGGTCTGGAAGTCGAGCACGTGTGTGAAGTCGTTGACGGACTGCACCGCACGGCGGGTGTCCGCGCCGCGCAACACGTTGACCGACGTGTGGTGAACGCGGACCGGCATGTCGAAACCGCTTCCGAGCGCGTCGGCGAGCACGGCATTGATCACCCCGCTGTGGCAGGTGACCACCACGCGCTCGCCGAGGTGCGCGTCGACGATCCGGCCGATCTCGCCGAGCACTCGCGCACGGAAGGCCACCGGGTCCTCCGCGTACGGGAACGGTTCGTAGCTGCGGGTCCTGATGTGTTCGCGGAAGATCCGGGATATCTCGTCGTGCGGAAGGGTCTCGAACGGCGATTCGTCGGCAGGGAAGGACTGCCACGGCTCGTACTCGGTCAGGGTGTCGCGGACGATCGGTTCCAGACCGTGATGGGCGGCGATGGCCCGGCCGGTGTCGAGGGCCCGGCGCAGCGGCGAACTGTAGACGGCATCAACGGTGTGGGTGGCGAGCCGGTCGGCCACGGCGCGCACCTGTCGCTGCCCGAGGCCGGACAGAGGCGGATCGACGGTCTCAGCTGCGCTGAGCTCCTTGCTCAGCGCCTGCTCGCCGTGGCGGATGAGCACGAGTTCGCACAGTCCGGCCAGCGGCGCGAACGGGTTGTCGAGATCGATCGAGCGCGCACGAGTCTGGTTGGGCACGGCTCCAGTGAACCATAAACTAGGTTCTCTATAAAGATACTATCGCGAACCGCCTGCTCAGGTGAACGATCAGACGTCGAAGCTATAGGTTCGAGGGTGTCACATCACACGCTGGCGATGTCGGCGGCGAGCTCACGCACTTCGTCGGAGAAGCGCCGGCGCCCCAGGTTCGCGAGGACGACGTCCTCGGTGAGCCACGACGACGCGGACACCTCGAGGAGGCTGGACAGTGCCGTTGCCGCAGCGGCCTGCTTGGCCTTGGACGTGATGCGGTCCCGCACCCGCAACTCGGCGGAGAAGATCGCGAGCATCTCCAGACGCACCTCCCGGCGCAGCGCCTCGATCGACAGACTCCATCCGGGCGACCGCACGAAGTAGACCAGCGACGCCGCCCGGTGGGCGTCGGTCCACTCGAGAACCGAGACGATCACGTCGCCGAGCGAGGCGTCGGGATCGGCGTCGATCTCCGTGCGCAGTTGGGTGAGCATCTGCTCGGCGAAGATCCGCAGTCCACCGAGGAGTACCTCCTCCTTGGAGGGATAGTGGTAATACACTGCCGCCGAGGTCATCTGCGCCTCGGCGGCGATGTCGGCGACGGTGACGTCCTCGATCGACCGCATGGAGTACAGGTGCATCGCCGCCTCGACGACGACGTCGCGTCGAGACGGCCGGTGCGCGGCCCGCTTCGCGCCGCTGCCGCCACTCGGAGCGCTCGCCGACGCGCGCCCGGCGTTGCGTCGGCCGGAAGTGCTTCGTCCTGAGGGATTCTTGCCCGCCATGCGATAGATCATGACAGCATCGGGGGCTGCCACGGGCTGTGCCATCCTGATGGCACGCCGTGAACGGAACCGGGAGGTCTGCGCCACGGCGGATCGGGACGGGGAGCACGGCGAGGAGGACGTATGGCGAGATCGAGGCGAGACAACGCCCGGCCGGCCGACGGCATGTCGGAGTCGGACGCCGACTGGCTCGGCTGGGATTCGACCCCGGCTGCCGACGACATCGCACTGGCGGCCGCGGATCCGGGGGCGGGCACCGGCCCACAGGAGGACGTCGATCCCGACGCCGCACCCGACATCTCGCCGGTGGAACACGAGGCCGGCGCCGAGGGCGCACCGCCGGACTCACCGGTCCAGAACGGGTCGGGCGCCGGCAACGGCACGACCGCGCACCGTCCGTCGCGGCGGCATCTCATCGTGAAGGCCGCGGTTCGGGTGTTCTCGCGAAAGGGGTTCGCGGAGGCCTCCATCCAGGAGATCGCCACCGAGGCGGGAATGGTCCCGACCGCGGTCTACTATCACTTCGCCAGCAAAGAGGAGCTCTTCGAGAGCGCACTCGGCTATGCGATGGACGCGAGTTCGGCCGCGGCGCAGTCGGCTCGACCGGACGATGTGTCCGCGAGCGCGGACTCGTTCAAGGACGTCGTCGCCGCGGTCTGGGACTGGACCGCCGAGCACCCCAATTCCGCCCGCATGCTGTTCCTGCAGATGGCCGGCGGCGCGACCCCCGGGACCCGGCTGCTGACGAAGGAGTACGAGGAACGGCACATCCGACGTGCGTTCGACTACTTCCCGGCCGGTGAGGACCCGCCCAACCGGCGTGCGGCCACCGCACAGCACGCGGCGCGCACCCTCCGGGTCCGGACGATGATCGCGATGACCATCGCCATCCAACCCCTGCGTATCGAGGGTGGGCCGCTGTCGGACATCCCGGTCCCCAGTCTGCGCACCGCGACGACCGACGTCTGCACCAAGATGATCGAAGGCCGCTGACCCGAGCCGAGCCCGTCAAGTAACTTTAATTCCGAAACAGTTACTCCGATGCAGGTTGGACTCGAACATGCGCATCCTCGCGATCACCGGCGGCCACTCCTTCGACCGAGCCGCGTTCGCCGATCTCCTCGACGCCCTTCCCGGTGAGGTCACCTGGCGCGAACATCCCGACGCCGCGATCGGGCCCGACGACCTCGCCGACCACGACGTGTCCCTTCACTACGACATGCCGGGCACCCTGCCCGAACCGTACGACCCGCCGGAGTCGTTGCGGGACTGTCTGCGCGCGGCCCGCGAGACGGGGCACGGATACGTCGTCCTGCATCATGCGATCGCGAGCTGGGCCAACTGGGACGAGTGGTCGGAGTTCGTCGGCGGCCGCTACCTGTACCAGCCCGGAACCGTGCGCGGGGCACCGCGCCCCGACTCCGGCTATCGGCATGCGGTGGAGCAGCGGATCACCATCGAGGACAGCACCCACCCGGTGACCGCGGACCTGCCGGCACATCTCGACCTCGTCGACGAGACCTATCTCTGCGAGGTGTTCGAGGACTCCGTGACGCCGTTGCTGCGGACGAACGCACCGATGACCGACGACGTGCACTTCTCCACCGCACTGGCCATGTCCGGGCGGCGGGATGAACGGGAGGGGTGGCAGCACGCCGAGGGATCGTCGCTGGTCGGCTGGTGTCGCACCAACGGTGCATCCCGCCTGGTCTACCTCCAGCCCGGCGACACCGCGGCCACACTCGCCCACCCGGACTATCGGTCCCTGATCGCCAACTCACTGCGGTGGGCAGCCCGTTCCATCTGAACTTTTTTTACAGCGAATACAGTTCGATGTGTTGCCGCTCACTCTCGGTGCTACAGTTAGTGAATACGCTGCCAAGTAAGAGGCGCGCCAGCCCCACCGAGGAGAACCCGATGCGTCAGATCCAGCATCCGATGAGTCGAGCCATCTACGAATTCGACGAGGACTTCAACGTCCTCGTGACCACCAAGGACGGCAAGACCGGCACCTTCGACCCCGAAGGCCGGTATCTGCACGGCGAAGTGAAATCCGTCGACCCGGAGATGGCCCGCTGGGTCGGTCTCGGTCCGCGCGAGCCCGTCCCCATCACCCAGAACCGTCGCTTCATGGGCGCTGCCAAGCTCCTGGAGAAGATGCAGGCGGACCGACTCGCCGACGAAGCCCGCAGCAATCGCCTGGCCGAAGGAGGCAAATTGTGACCGAGATCGACACACGCACCCCCGGATCGTCGGCATCCGACGACGAGCAGGCCGACTACGTCGCCAGCTACCAGCGACTGCTCGACACCGACACCCACCCGGTCCCGCAGGTCCTGCGGGAGGAGACCCACGACCTCTACGAGGATCAGAACTTCATCCCGGTCTCGCGGTACATCAGCCGCAAGTATCACGAGCTCGAGCGAGATCGTATGTGGTACAAGGTCTGGCAGATGGCGTGTCGTGAAGAGGAGATCCCCGAGCCCGGCGACACGCACATCTACGAGATCTGCGACAAGTCGATCCTCGTCGTGCGCGGCAAGGACATGTCCATCCGCGCGTTCTACAACTCGTGCCTGCACCGCGGCCGGATGCTCCGCGAGGAGAGCGGTCCCGCGGGCAACGACCTGCGTTGTCCGTTCCACGGCTTCTGCTGGAACCTGGACGGATCGCTGAAATCCATGACGTGCGAATGGGATTTCCCCCACGTCGACAAGGATGCAATGAACCTTCCGCAGGTCAAGGTCGACACCTGGGGCGGCTTCGTCTTCATCAACATGGACCCGCAGTCGGAGTCGCTTGCCAGCTTCCTCGGCGACCTGGGCAAGCACTTCGAGGCCTGGCCGCTGGAGGATCGCTACATCCAGGCGCACGTCGCGAAGGTCATCGACGCGAACTGGAAGATCGCCCAGGAGGCGTTCTCGGAGGCCTTCCACGTCATCACCACCCACCCGCAACGTGTTGTGGGAACGGGGGATTCGAACAGCCAGTACGACTCGTGGGGCAACTTCAACCGCGGGATCACCGCCAACGGCGTGCCCAGCCCGCACATCAAGTTCACCCCGAGCGAGCAGGAGATGTTCGACTCGATGGTGGATGCGCGCATCGACGAGGACCCGATGGTCACCCTGCCCGACGGTGTCACCGCGCGCGAGATGTCCGGCCTGCTCGCCCGCGAGGGGCTCCGCGAGGTCATCGGTGATGTGAAGGCGGACAACATGTCCGACGCCGAGTCACTCGACAGCATCTACTACACGGTGTTCCCGAACTTCCATCCGTGGGGCGCTTACCAGCGCATCGTCTACCGGTTCCGGCCGAACGGCGACGACCACAACACGTCGATCATGGACGTCTACTTGCTGGCGCCGTTCACCGGGCCGCGTCCGCCGGCCGCGAAGGTGCAGTGGCTGACGCCCGAACAGACCTGGATCGACGCCACGGTCCTCGGCAGCTCGGCCCGCGTGTTCGACCAGGACGCGTACAACATGCCGAAGGTGCACCGCGGCCTGAAGACCACCACCCAGAAGTACCTGCCGATGGCGGCGTACCAGGAACTCAAGATCCGCCACATGCACCACCTGCTCGCGAAGTGGGTGGGCGAGGAAGTCGACTGATCCCCCCGTCGTCGATGATCTCGACTCGGCGCTGCGACTTCGGATGAAGCCGCAGCGCCGACTTCGTTCTGTACTCGCCGACTGTGCACTCGCCGCTAATTGAGCTGCCTCCGCTGGTTGAGCTGCCCCCGCTGGTTGAGCCGCCCCTCGCTGGTTGAGCTCCCCCCGCTGGTTGAGCTCCCCCCGCTGGTTGAGCTTGTCGAAACCACTCCCTGCTGATCGGCATGATGGTGGGTGTGTTGATGCTGACGCTGATGCTCGTCGCCGGGGCCGCTGCTGCCGGGTGCGCGATGACGGCGGCGTACGTCTACCTGCGGCCCGGTGACGACCATGTGCGCGCCGAACGGCTCGCCCGGCGGTGGCTGATCGCGACGGCGGTCCTCGGCGTCACCGCGCTGTGTCTTCGACTCGGATGGCTGCTGCTGAGTTGAGATCCAGTACGTAGGCCACAGCGCAAAATGCGGGATTCGTGTCGGAAACCGTTACGTATCCCTCACTCTGTTCTGCTGAGGCATACGATGCCGAGCAGTACCCGACCCACGGATTCGGAGTCATGATCCGACTCGGACTACACGCGCTGGGCATCGGGACCGGGGCACGCCGCGACATCATCGACGCCGTGGCCCGCGAAGCCGAGGCACGTGGTTTCCGCACACTGTGGTGCGGCGAGCATGTTGTGATGGTCGACGACCCGGCGTCGCCGTACCCGTACACCCCCGACAAGAAGATCGCGGTTCCCGCCGAAGCGGACTGGCTCGACCCGACGATCGCCCTCTCCTTCGCCGCCGCGGCCACCACCACGATCCGGCCCGCCACCGGGGTGCTGCTGCTCCCCGAACACAACCCGATCATCATGGCCAAAACAGGCCGCGTCGCTCGACCTTCTCAGCGGGGGACGACTGACCCTTGGCGTGGGGATCGGTTGGTCCCGTGAGGAATTCGACGCACTGGGGGTGCCGTTCGCCCGACGAGGCGCCCGGACCGACGCCTACGTGGACGCGATGCGCGTGCTCTGGCGCGACGAGATCGTCACACATCGCTCGGAATTCGCTGCCTTCGAGAGCATCCGGGTCAATCCGAAACCCGGCGGCGGGCCGGATTCCGCTTGTCGTGGGCGGCAACAGTGATCAGGCGTTGCGCCGGGTCGTCGGCTGGGGTGATGGCTGGTACGGATTCAACCTCGACGACGTCGACGCGGTGGCTGATCGTATCCGCACGATCGACCGGCTCTGCCAGGAGAGCGGACGCGACCGTTCCGATCTCGATATCGCGGTCGCGCTGCGGAATCCGGTTCCCGCTGACCGCGCCGGTCTCGACGCTCTCGGCGTCGACGAACTGGTGCTGGTGGAGTCACCGCCCGCGGATTCCGATGCGGTGCCGGGATGGTTGGACGAGCTGGCGGACCGCTGGGCGGTCTGAGGCGGACGGAACTAGCGCGACCACCGTTCCGGCTCCTCACGCAACAGACGCGCACGCCCCTTGCGGCGATAGCGGTAGATCTGGACCGCGCCCAGCCCCCAGAGCATGAACTGCGCCGACATCGCCCAGGTGAACGCCTCCGGCGGATATCCCTGGATCCCGTCCGGGGTTCGCCAGTCGAGGATGAGACCGATGAGCCCCGCGAGGATCAAGCTGGCAATGAAACCCGCCTGGTTGATGATCCCGGTGGCCGTGCCCGCCCGCGATGCCGGATTGGAGGTGCGGCCGACATCGAAACCGATCATCGACGCCGGACCGCCCATTCCACAGACCACCACGAGCAGCACGAGTAGCGCGAACGGCGCACCGCCGGGCCACGCCAGTACCACCGTCCAGGTGGCCGCGATACCCGCCAGCACCATCAGGACAACCGTCGACCGGTGCCACGGCCACCAGGTGATCAGCCACGCGAAGATCGGGCCGAACGCCATGATGGCGAACACCATGATCGTCAGGAGCAGGCCCGCCGCACCGGCGCTCATCCCCTCGCCCTCGACGAAGAAGGGGTAGCCCCACAACAGGCCCAGGACGGTGGCGCTGAAGTGGGTCGAGAAGTGCATCCAGAAACCCAGTCGGGTGCCGGGGTGATCCCACGACTCGCGAAGGTTTCGCCGGATACCGGTCAACCCGAGCATCGGTCCCGACACCGACCGGACCGCCGCAGAATCGCGGACGACGACCAGTGCGACCACGAGCAGAACGGCGCCGATCCCAGCGGTGGCCAGGTACGCGCGACTCCATCCGAAGGTGGACAGTGCCCAGGTCATCGGTATGGCGGCCGTGACCGCGCCGAGTTGGCCGAGCACGCCGGTGAGCTGCGTGATCAGCGGGATCCGCCGCGCTGGGAACCAACTCGTCACCAGTCGCAGGACACACACGAAGGTCATGGCGTCGCCCACCCCGACGAAGAACCGCGACGACAGCGCCCACGCGTAGTTGTCCGCGAACGCGAAGCTCATCTGGGCAAGCGTGAGGATCAGCGTTCCGCTGAGGAGAATCCGACGCGGCCCGAATCGGTCGACGAGAAGACCGACCGGGACTTGCATCAGTGCGTACACCAGCAGTTGGAGCACGACGAAGGTCGACAATTGCGACGCGCTGATCTCGAAGCGCTCGGCAGCCAGCAGGCCGGCAACGGCCAATGAGGAGCGCTGCAGCACCGCAACGAAGTAGACCGCGACCCCGACGACCCAGATGATCATCGCCTGCCGCGAGCCGGACGACGAGGTCATCGGCATGCCTCGCGGTCCGGCCTCACCGGCAAAACTCTTTCGATCACCTAACTATTGTCCGGTACGGGGCGTGGGACCCTGTCCGGGCCCCGCCTTGAGCGCGATCACGACTCCACAGTGAGGGATCTGTACCGGAAACCGAGACGAATCCCGCACTCTGCGCGGTCGGTGCCGCTATCGGTGATTGTTGAGACTGGGACCCAGGCGAAACACCAGTGTTGAGACAGCCCATGAGCTCAGTGATGAGACTTGGATGATTAGGTTTGCCTAATCATCAAGCTTCCGTCCTGGATGGGCTGACATGTCCAGATGCAGCGAAGATTGGTTGGACCGGAACTGTGTCAAGGGGTTTGAGCCCAGCCACTGTTAGGCGGCTCCCGGATGCGAGTGAGAGGTAAGACGCTACGCGCCGACGAGCACTCTTGCCGGCCTCTTACATAACCTCAAGTGCTCATCGCCATGCGTAGTGTCCCAACCAAGATTACTGGCTCACCATGTTTCCCCACGGCGATCTAGTTCGTACCTTAGATCGTTGGCCCTGGTTATATGCGCGAGTGCTTCCTCAGCAAACCGAAGTGATAGCTGGACATTTTGCGACGTCGGCCCCTTGAACACGCTACGTCTCTTCATCAATTCATCGCTGCGCTCGCGAAGCCGGGTGCTTTCGGCTTCGAAATAAGCTATCTTTGTTCTAATCTCACGCACCGAAAGATCTGAATCTGATGACATCTCAGTCTACTTTCATATCCAAGGTTAAAACTTCCAATCATTTATTCTCTCTGAATGTTATCAAATCCGAGAATCTTCGCTCCAGCTACCGCAGTTTCTGTTGCGCGCGCTGCACCGCACGGCGAACATCATTACCCGATGGATTACGCAATGTCTCTTTTCCAAGGTGCTTCCCATCAACCGCCGTAGCTGTTATGTCAACTTCATTCGCCCGCTCGCGAAACACGACATGTACGTGTGGTCGTGATGATGTGGGATAACCACGTTCATCGACTTCGATGAACATATCGATCTTGTCATTCTCGACCTTGGAATAGAACTCGGACAACCCGTTCACTTTTCTCATTTCAAGAATTCCAATCGTTTGGCAAGTCGACTCGTGCGTACTTGCAAATCTTAAGACCGAATCGGGCCGATCGGCAAGCATCTCGGATTTGCCCATTTGGTCACGGAAGAAACAGGAGGCCTCGGACGCTTTCGGCTGGATGACGCGAGGCCGAGCTCTTCAATCACCCAAATCTGATGCTGCGCAACCGTGGGAGTCCGCTACCGAACGACGCCCAGGCGATCACTTGAGAGAACCGCTAATTCCCGGCCGATAACTTTTGCGAATATTTTCCGCTACATGCCTTTCGAGTTGGGATTGCGGATAGCTTTCTCCTGAACTATTCAAATTGCGCACAGCTGACTGTATGTCAGCCGTCGCGACAGCTTGGCCAAGGCTGGCTGCCGAAATAAGTGATGCTGCCAATTCGGTAGCAATTTCGGTTAATTTCTTGGACATTCCCTACCTCGGTTCATTGTTCTTCTATGAGTGTCAGTACTGGATAAAGTAGACCTTCCAGCCTTGCACTGATTAGCTCAAGAATTCCGCCAGTCCATCTGCCAAATCGTTCCATGGTGACGCTTCAACGCTGCTGTACGCTCCCGAAGCCCACGCGGCAATTGCCTTCTTGCTGGCGTGGCTGTTCATAGCCGTGACGAACTCACGGAGCCTCGGATCCTTCACCATCAGCAGATCACAGTAAGCAACAATATTGGCTACGTGTGGGCGAATTTCCTCGGGATTCGAATCGGCAGACTGAATCGTACCGACGATCGCATCGATAATATCTTGATCATCACTAGATATATTGTCGACGGCCATCAGTCCACGACCTCGCCGTACTTGTGCTGTAACATCCATTTGAAGTTGTCGACCGCATCTTCCCATGTTTGAATCTGTTCGTCGAAGACTGCAAGAGTGGACGCGCGCACCGTGTGGTGGGCATTCGCCAACTTCCCCACAGCTTCGTTGCGATTCGCACGCGCTTCCGCAAGGTGCGCTCGGGCCGACTCTAGGTTGTTGCGGAACATCTCTGCACTCACGAACGCGCCTCCCATTCATTGCATCGAACCGGTGCTTAACGAGGCTAGCGGATATGCTTCAAACACGCGCTTCCAGGCGGAAATCTCAGCGAAAGCTCACTCCGGCGCAGCACTCTTGACGTATCAATGAAGTGCTCCGCGGCAAACCGCAGCGACCGCCCAGTCGGCACTGTTGTTTGTCCCGAGTCCGGTAGCCGGCGACAAACTGACGCTGAGTCGTCAGCGGGTACAGCAGGACACCTGCGGGCACCGCGGCCGGTCCGGTGATCCGTTGTTCGGTATCCGCAAGAGCCTGCTCAACCGCCACGGTCTGCTCACCGGGAAGCAGAAGACCAAGCTGAAAGCCGGATCGGACGCCCGAAGGAGCATCTGGCGGTGTCGATCACCTACGCGGTCTATCGGGACCTGATCAGCGCCTACGAGCGCGAGAACAAGCGTGACGGCAAGATCGTGATCTGCAAGGTGCTCAAAAAGATTCAGTCGGCCTGCCGGCCGGTCTGGCCGAACTCGCCCAACTCGGACGATCATTGTGGGCGCGACGTGCCGAGATCCTGGCCTACTTCGACAGCCGCGCCTCCAACGGCCCGTCGAAGCCATCAACGGCCGTCTCGAACACTACTGTGAACTGCGGGATCGCGGGGGTAGATTTCGACCGTGACTGGCGAAATCTGGTGGTTCGAGGCGGTCGAGGCTACCGAGGCCGCGCGTGAAGTTGTCCACCACGATCCAGACTCTGATTGGGAGCGCATCCCGATCCCGGCGGATGCCAGCGCCGCTTCGGCCAGTCTTTCTGCGCTGGCAAACGAGTACCAGAAGCTCCCTCCGAGTATTCGAGGTGCGCTGGGCCGCGCCACGGAGAATGCAGCGCAGCTCTCGGACGACCGGTTGCAGGGACTCGCCGAGCTATTGCAGAACGCTGACGACGAGGGTGCCGATACCGCCTGTTTCCTGGTTGCTGGCGACCGCCTGATGTTCGGGCACAACGGGAACGACTTCACCTTGCCCGACGTGTGGGGCCTGACGATTCCGTGGCTCAGCGAGAAGACGAGCCAAGCCGAGAAGTTGGGGCGGTTCGGTATTGGACTAAAAACCCTCCAAAGCCTCTCCGAGACACTAGAAGGCCACAACGGCCATTTCCATCTCAGCCTCGGGCGAAGCGCCCTGCAGACCGCCGACGCCGACCCGAGGTGGCCGAATAAGCCCGACGATGCAACCACCGTCTTCGTCGTGCCTTTCCAGCATGGAGCGACCACAGAGCTGGAGGTATCCGACTGGCTCAATGCATGGGGCGACGCCGGTCTGCTCTTCCTGCGTTCACTCCGCTCGGTGACCCTCCTGGATGTGGAAGGGCATCTGGTGACGCGCCTGCGCGTAACAGCCGACGAATTGGAACCAGTCGAGTTCGCTGGGAGGGAGGCGCTCCGGACGATGGTGACAGCTGAAGATGGCCGAACCTGGCTGCGCTACTCACGGAATACCAAGAGCCCTACCGGCCATCGTGCCGGAAAATCGCACCATAATACGACTCCCGTCGCTATCGCGTTCCCAAGATTCGATGGCGACACGGGGCATGTCCACATAGGGCTTCCGGTGAGATCAATCGGACTGCCGTTCCGCTTCAGTGCACAGTTCGACCCGCTTGCCAACCGACGCGACCTAGCCGACAGTCAATGGAACATCGATCTCCTCGGGCTGGTCGCTGACCTGTGGCTCGACGCCGCGCTGGACGCGTTTCATATCGAACCCGCGGGCGCTTGGGCAGACGTGCCACTCCTTCACGACTACACAGCTGACCGCTTTGCGGCGAGCGCGCTCGATGAATCGCTCCTCGACCGGCTGTTGACAGCCGCGCGATTGGCATTCTCAAAAGGACTCCGTCTCGAAGGGCGCGACGGGGACGAGCACCCGTTGCGTGACCTGGCCTACGAGACACCGGACCTCACCGACATATTGACCGAAGACGACATCCGCGATTTGGCCAACGCAGCCGATGTCGTCGCGGCGCGCAACAGGTCCGACAATGACCGATGGCGTGCCGTCATCGCCGACTTGAAGGATCTCGGGGGCGAGACGCCTGCGTTGGTGGATGTTCACAGCGCCGCCCAGCTTCTGACGGTCGACGGTCGAACAATCGAGTTCGTCGCTGACCTGACTGCCGCCGTAATCGCCGTTGCCACAAACACCGACGAAGAGGACGCCGATCTCTCTTCCGAACTCTATGCCTCGACCTGCGTCGTCCTCGATGACGGACGCCGCACCAGCCCCGAAGCTGCAACCGGGTTAGACGTGCTCCTACCCCGAGAAGCATCCCAGCTCTGGTCCTCGCTTGGAATCGGTGCCCACATACACCCGACCTACTCGGACAGACCCACGTGGTCGGTGATCGCCCAATGGCTCCACGACTCAAACGCGCTGCGCCAGACCGCAACGGACGAGGACGCGCTCCGGGTGCTAGCCGAAGCTGGCCGAATGGACGTCGAACTGCCCGAGCCTCTGACGGATGACCAGGCCAACGCCATCCGCGCAGCCCTTGAGCCAGTGGATGATTCGGTGCGAACCCAACTCGCCGCTGGAATCGGCCACGCCATCAGACTCGAAGCAACGGTGTACGACGCCAACGGTAATCGGACCCAAGTCTACGCCCGGCCAGCAGAGGCGTACTTCATCGAGAAGGAACGGAACAGCTGGTCGAACGCTGCCAAGAGGACGCCCGGACTGGTCTGGCTTCATCGCCGCTACTCGGAGGCATTGCGGGCGCCAACAGGTCGTGCAGGAATCGGTGCTCAACGGTTCTTCCGTCTCTTGGGCGCAGAGAACCTTCCGCGGCTAACGCTTTTTCCCGATGACGCCGCCCACTACAAGCAGTTCGCGTACCACGGGTCTGGCCTATGGTGGTACGCGCCGGGCTCACCCTCACGCCGCGTGCGCCAGATGAACGAGGTCGGGGCGCAGTGCACTCGTGACGACCACGCAGCTCCCGATCTTAAGAAGGTTCTTGCCGACATCACCGCCGAGAAGAACGGCAAGCAGCGACGAAAGCGAGCAAACGCTCTCATCGGCTGTCTCGCCCGAAACTGGGATCGCCTCGAACCGCACGCAAGAGTCATCGCTGCCAATCCATACAACGGCTGGGACAACAAAGGCGAGGTCGACTCGTGGTGGATCAGCACCGCGGCCTCTATCCCGTGGCTTAGCAATGGACGAGGACGACCAACAGCCCCCGGCGAGTTGCGAATCAGAACCCCTACCAACGAGGCGATGCACGGTACCGACCCTGCCCTCTACCTCGCCGAGTCCTACGACGTGGCGGGGCATCGCGAAGTGTTGTCGGCGCTCGGAGTGGAGGGCAACCCGACCGTTGCTGCACTCATAAGGCGAATCGAGCAGATCCGGACCCTGCACCAGTCCGGACGGCCTGCGAGCCCGAATGGGCAAGGCGGGCATCCGATGACGGCACAGGAAGCGGCCGATCTGGCTGCGCCGTTCTACCAAGCACTGGCAGCCGAAGTTCACGGCGGAATCGCCCAGCGTGTGGGCAATATGCAGCTCAGTGTGCTTCGAAACCACTTTGACCGCGGCGACGGTTTGATCGTCACAAACCATGGATGGAGACGCACGGCTCTGGCGCGATCGGGCCCCCCGATCTTTGGAGACTTGTTCGCGTTCGTCCCTGCGGTCAGCGGCGCAGAGCGCCTGTGGACGGCATTGAGAGTGCCCGCCCCAACAGCCGACGACGCAAAGAGCGTCATCAAGAAGCTCGCAACTCGATCCCTTAGCACCGATGAGCAACAGATCATGCTGGAGGCCCTGCGGATCTTGGCGCGAACTCCTCCCGAACGCCTTGGCCAACTCCGCCGCCAGCCGGTGTATATCGGCAGCGGCTGGTCACGCAGACGACCTGTCTATGCGGTCGAGAATCCGCTCCTCGCCGACGGGCTCAAGACGAAGGTCGCCATTTGGCAGCCTGGCGGGCAGCTGACCCAACTCAAGTCACTCATCGACCCACTCGCACTCACTTCCATCGACGAGGCCCACGCACATGTACTCCACGAAAGCTCGGCCATCTACGACGCCGACCTCACCGACCTATTCAGGCGCGCTACGCAGAACCTACAGACCGACCTGACCCAAAGCGCGCCAGCATCTGCTGAAGCAATTCGTCTAACCTGGGAAGAGCTCTGCCGCTTCCAGGTCGCAGTGCTCCCGAATCTGCAGGTCCAGGTCACCCTGCCCGACGGTTCAGGCCATCGAGTGGCGTTGACTGCTTGGCTGGATTCCAACCGGTCGACCTTGTTCGTTCACTCTGCTGAGGAAACCAGCCGGGCGCGCAGCGGCGGATACGCGATTGCGTCCAGCTTCGAGACCAATCCGCGCGAAATCGCGCATGCATGGCTAGCCGCCTGGGCCGACGCAGAAGCAGGCGCGCAGGCAGAGCTAGTAGTCTCCGCGGCCGCACGCGAAGCCGAAGACAAACTCCGTCGGGAGAAGAGCCACGCAGCGTTGAACCTCCTGCCGACATCGAAGCAACCGGTGGCGCGACCTGCCCGAAAACGACAGAAGCGCACGACAGGCCAGGGCACGGCCGACAACGCTCCACCGCGCCCAAAGGCACGCACCCTCGTCGACCCCAATTACTTGGTACTTCGAGATGCCACTGGGGAACTCATCGTCAATGCACCTCGAGACGAGGGAGACACAGACAGGTCAGGCGCGACCGGCAGACACGCAGCCGGCGAGCCCACATTGAAAGACCCGAAGCGCGACCACCCCAAGAAGCCCGGTGGCGGAGGGCGGGGTCCGCTCAACTACACGGCGCAGGAACGTGAGGACGCGGGACTCGAACTTTTACGGTTGGTACTCGCTAGCGACGATTGCGAACTGACGGACGTTCGACACCAACC
Source organism: Gordonia sp. BP-119 (assembly GCF_016924115.1). NCBI lineage: Bacteria > Bacillati > Actinomycetota > Actinomycetes > Mycobacteriales > Gordoniaceae > Gordonia > Gordonia sp. BP-119. The sequence goes on along the minus strand of NZ_JAFFZF010000036.1, from coordinate 364 downwards.
CAAGGTGGGAGCCGACGCAGTCGATGATCAGGACAGGTACTACGAACTCAAGGTTCACCAGGGCGCGATCCCGGACACCGTCAAGCTCGAGGACAGCCAGATCCAGCGAGCGATGGCAGCCCCCGATGACTTCTTCCTCGTCCTCGTGGGCAACATAGAAGATGGACACGGAAGTCCCGAGGTCAGAATCATCCACGATCCCCTCCACCACCTGACAGTTCAGCCACAAGGCGCGGTAGTAGTGCCCCATAGGGTGGTGTAACTCGGTGGCCGAGATCGCCTGCAGCTACGTGTTGTACACGGATGTAGAGCGGCCACCGTGTGATCCTTCGAGTCAACCGTCTAAAGAATCCTCGAGGAGTCA
>NZ_JAFFZF010000035.1:0-65631 GCF_016924115.1 Gordonia sp. BP-119 | reverse complement strand
GACCGAGTTCACATCCAGAAACTCACCCTGACGATCCGGCTCACCCTGCATACCCACCAGGATCCCAGCCCACCAGGCAAACCCGCTCACCCCACACCGAAACGACACCGACTATTTCAGCAGTCTCCTAGGGTGTCACGATCGCGAAATCGGGATCCGGGTCGTCCAGGTAGCCGGCGAGTTCGCCGAACGCACTCGGATCACCGTCGACGCCGACGTCGCCCGCTTCGACGGCCGTACCGAGATCCACGACCCCCAGAAGCAGCATCAGCAGGGTCTGCTTGGTCACGGTGAACGTCGCTGCGACGCGGTCGTCAGCGCTTGCCTGATCCACGTCGAAATGGACCAGGAGGCCGTTGCGCAGCTCCGACCGGTGGCGTCGGTCGGCGTCGGTGATGTGCCAGTCGAGGACGAGGTGGGCGTCCCAGGCCGCCGGCCCGTCGACTCGCAGGGCGACGGCGTCGAAGAGCTGATCGACCGACAGGGCGGCGACGATGTCCGTGGCCGCCGTCGTAGTCGGCGTCCCGACGGGTCCGTGGCGCAACTCGTACGCCCCCATGAGGTAGAAGTTGCGCCACGTGCCGTTCTCCGAGCCATAGCCGAGCTGTTCGAGCGTGTCCGCTTGGAGACTCCGCGCCTCCTCGTGCGCCGGGTCGGCGAAGACGACGTAGTTCAGGACCTGTGCGACCCAGCGGAAGTCGCCCGCCTCGAACGACCGGCGGGCCTTCTGTACCACCTCGTCCGCGCCGCCCATGAACTCGACGTGCCGCGTCGCGGATTCCACCGGCGGATGTTCCCAGAGGTGCGCCGGATTCCCGTCGAACCATCCCATGTAACGCTGGTAGATGGCCTTGACGTTGTGGCTCACCGAGCCGTAGTAGCCATGTGTGTGCCAGGCGTTCTCGAGTGCCGGGGGCAATCGGATGTCCTCGGCGATCTCGAGACCGGTCCGGCCCTTGTTGAGCTGCCGAAGGGTCTGATCGTGGAGGTATCCGTAGAGGTCGCGCTGGAGGGACAGGAACTCCGTGAGCTCCGCGGTGCCCCATGTCGGCCAGTGATGCGACGCGAAGAGCACGTCGGAGCGCGCCGCGAAATCGTTGATCGCCTCTGTCAGGTAGCGCGACCACACGTGCGGATCACGGACCAGGGCACCCCGCAACGTGAGCAGATTGTGCAGGGTGTGGGTGGCGTTCTCGGCCATACAGAGCGCGCGCATCTGCGGAAAGTAGAAGTTCATCTCGGCCGGTGCCTCGGTGCCGGGCGTCAGCTGGAATTCGATGGTGACCCCGTCGATGGTCTCGACCTGTCCGGTGGTGGTGATGTCGAGGGTCGGGGCGATCAGGGTCGCCGTGCCGGTGGACGTGGACTGGCCGAGGCCCGCGCCGATCGCACCGCGCGGGCCCCTCGGCAGCGCGGCCCCGTACATGTACGCCGCGCGCCTGCCCATCGCCGTTCCCGCGTAGACGTTCTCGGCGACCGCGTGCTCGACCATGCCTGCGGGCGCGATGATCTGGCACTCGCCGGCGTCGACGGCCTCCTGGGTGGTGACTCCTTTGACGCCGCCGAAATGATCGATGTGCGAGTGCGTGTAGATGACGGCGGTGACCGGACGATCGCCACGATGCTCCCGATAGAGGCGGAGGCCGGCGGCCGCGGTTTCCTGTGAGATCAGTGGGTCGATGACGATGACGCCGGTGTCGCCCTCGACGACGGTCATGTTCGACAGGTCCAGGCCGCGGATCTGGTAGATCCGATCTGTCACCTCGAAGAGGCCTTGTCGGGCAACGAGACCCGACTGCCGCCACAAGCTGGGATGGGCGGTCGCAGGCGCCTCCTCGGCGAGGAAGGAGAATTCATCGCAATCCCACACCGGCTTCCCGTCCTGGCCGGCGATGGCGGGGGGATCGAGTTCGGCGACGAGTCCGCGCGTGGCGGCGTCCAGGTCGTGGGTGTCCTGGAACGGGAGGTGATCGTGGGCGGACGAATTCGCCTGTGCCACAGCAGGGGATGCGTCTCGAGAGAGAGCCATGTGCTTGACCTCGTCGGTTCTCGGTTGAGTGCGTACGGTGACGTTCTCGGTGAGCGATGCGTACGTACCACTCTGTCAGAAGCGCGGATGCCTCGCCGGGGTTCGGCACGCTCAGTTGACACCCGACCGCTCGCCGACGGTGTGGACGACGACGACCTCGGGGTCCCAGGGGACCAACTCGTCGACCGTCGTTTGGAGCTCGTCGATCGGCGGCAGGTCCTGTGGGGCGAGCACACTGACGGTGACCGTACTGCCGGTCCAGCTGACACCGGTGACCTCGGACGAGTCGTTCCCGCCCGATCCGAGCCACGACTCCGCCGCGGTCGCGATCTGCCGGGACCACAGTGACGAGAGCGAGTTCGCGACCATCGGGACGGTGACGACGACGAGAGCTACGGCCAGTGCCGCGTAGGCCCGGCGTCGAGGGGCCCTCGGATGTTCCGCACCGGCGAGATCGGCGGCCTCTCGGCCATAGCCTGCGATCGTCAACACGACGAGGCTCGTGATGATCATCGCGACCACGTTCGACGCGAACAGCACGAAGGCGCCCAGTGCGAGCGACGGGGCTCCCGACCCCAGGCAGACGCCGACGACCCCGAGTGGCGGCACCAGGGAGATGGCGATGGCCACGCCGGGCAGCACATCACCGACGTCGCGACGGGTGATGGCGATCGCGCCGACGAGGCCGGTGGCGAGGGCGGCCAGGAGGTCGACGAGCGTCGGTGACGTCCGGCCCAGCACCTGTGAGTTGGAGAGCACGTTCGTCGGATTGGGTAGCAACTGAGCGAACACGACGCCCAGGATCGTCACCAGGATGACCCCGGCGATCACGTAACCGACACTCGCGAGCATGAGTCGACCACGGCCGGTGGCGATTCCGAGTCCGATGCCGAGGATCGGTGTCGACAGCGGCGCGACGATCATCGCCCCGATGACGGTCGCCGTGCTGTCGGCGACGACTCCCGAGACCGCGATGACGCCGGACAGCGTGAGCATCAACCAGAAGGCGCTGCGTTTGGCGGTGCGGTCGCCGACGGAGAAGTCGAGGCGCTCGACGATCTCGTCCAGGCTGCGACGCTGTGAACCGGGGATGAGGGAGAGCACGATCGGAGCCCCTTCGTCTCGAGGTCCTCTGAAAGTACCCGTTCGCGGTCCGCTGTCCAGCAGAGTCGGCGCAACCGTGTGACCATGGATGAACGCCGGGGAAAGCACAGGGGGCGAACATGGATCGGTTCACCGGATGTCTGCTCGCCGGTGCTGCCGGCGACGCGCTGGGCGGGGCAGTCGAGTTCTCGACTCGGGACGCGATCCTGGAGAGGTTCGGACCCGCGGGCATCACCTCCTACTCCGAGGCGTACGGCGGCCTCGGCACCATCACCGACGACACCCAGATGACGCTGTTCACTGCGGAGGGTCTGCTGCGCGCCTGGGCCCGCGACTGCGCGGGAGGCATCTCCTGCTACGCGGCCACGACGGCCCGCGCATACCTGCGGTGGTTCATCACGCAGGGCGGCCATCCGCGGCACGGCGTGCTGGCGACGACCGAACGGTCCAGCTGGCTGGCAGGGCACCAGCAGTTGCACAGCCGACGGGCACCCGGCACCACCTGTCTCGAGGCGCTCCGGGTGACCACTCGTCCGGGCGTCTCGGCCGACAACGACAGCAAGGGCTGCGGAGGTGTCATGCGGGTGGCGCCGGTCGGTTTGTTCGCGGCCCGCGCGGACTGGTCTGCCGCAGGCACTTTCGACCTCGCGACCACACTCGCGGCGCTCACCCACGGCCATCCCTCCGGTTCGCTTCCCGCCGGCGTTCTCGCGGTCGCGGTTCGCGAGCTGATCGTCGGGGCCGGCCTGCCGGAGGCGCTGGCGACGGCGAAAGGCATCCTCCGGAATCGTTCCGGTCACGAGGAGACCCTCACCGCCCTCGAGGCCGCGGAAAGCCTTGCCGGTTCGGGCCTGTCCCACGAGGCGGCGATCACGCGCCTCGGCGAGGGCTGGGTCGGAGAGGAGGCGCTCGCGATCGCCGTCTACTCCGCGCTGGTGGCCGACGACCTCGAGGACGCGGTGATCATCGCGGTCAATCACGACGGCGACTCGGACTCCACCGGCGCGATCGTAGGCAACCTGCTGGGTGCGCGCGACGGGGTCGAGGCCATCCCACCGCGCTGGCTGGAGCCCCTCGAACTGCGCGACGTCATCGTCGAGATGGCGGGCGATCTACACGAGTTCGTGGACTGGGACATCACCGAGACCGATGAGCCGGCCGGGTCGGGCAGTTGGGTCGAGAGGTACTGGGGACCCCGCCCGAGGGCGACTCCGGACCTTCGCCCGGTGGGCTGAGTCTCCGGCGCGACCGGCGCCATCGTCGTCACCCGCCAGAACGTGGCAGGTCAGCGCCTCGGCGTCGGGGCGACGAGGTGCGCAATACGACGGCCACGACGGGGTTGCCCGATGGTCACAGAGGTCGGTTTGAGTTCTCCCCATGGCAATCGCTCTGAGATCCGACCGTGGAATCCGTGTGCTCGCAGGCGCTTCCGGGGTCGGGTGCATTCTCGCCATCTGCGGCTCGAATGCGATGACGCCACTGCTCCCGGGATACATGGACACCCTTGAGTTCGGGCCCGCCGCGGCGTCGGTGCTGTTCGCCACCTACTTCATCGCCCTGATCATCATCCTGTTGATCTCGGCTCGCGGCCCGCTCATCCGGCACAGCCGCACGGTGTTACCGCTCGCTCTCCTCGCGGCGATCGTCGGCGACCTCCTGCAGATCGTCGGCGCATCGGTCGACGTGCTGCTGTTCCCGGGACGGTTCCTCACCGGGGCGTCGGTGGGCCTGAGCACGGGCGCCGCCGCGGCGATCATGGTGGCCGCCCGCGGCGAACGGGGTCGTGCGTTCATCGCCTCCGGTTCGCTCATCGGCGCCGGAAGCGGGCTGGTCGCGGCCATCGCGATAGCCGTGTTCCTGCCCTGGCAGCTGGTCACGGTGTACGCGATCCACGCCGCGGCGACCGCGGTATGCCTGATCGTCTTGCTCGTCGGTCTGCGTCTGGCTCCCGGTTTGCTTGCGTATGGCAATGATTCGTCGACGGACGATGGCTCAGCGCCGCAGTCGACACACGCTCACACCGGCGACCTCGACGTCCACAACGGCGACCTCGACGTTGCGGGTACGCGTCGTCGAGATCCCGGTGCCTATCTGGTCGGCACGCTGGCGTGGGCGATCGGGGCGCTCGCGGTGGGCGCGATGCCCGCCGCGATCCTCGCCACCGGAGCGAGCGACTCGCTCCTCGTGGCCCAATGTGTCGGTGGCGCATGTCTGTTGGTCTCGATGGTCGCGAGTCTCGCCGGCGTGGGGGTGCGGCTCGTCACGACGCTACCGGCGGTCGGGGTGCTCCTGGTCGTCGGATGGTCGACGGCGGTGGTGGGTCTCGTCCTCGGCCGGCCAGGACGTGATCGTCCTGGGTACGGTCGTCGGCGGGATCGGTCAGGCCGGGGGGTACCGAGTGGCGCTCGCCGCTGTCACCCGCGGTCTCGGCGCCGTCGAGCAGGGCCGTGTGGCATCGCGGTTCTCCGCCTTAGCCTACAGCGGTGCGGGTGTGATGGTGGTGCTCGACGGTGTCGCCGGCCAGGCAGTCGGGACCCTCGGTGGCGCCATCGTCACCGGCGTCGTCTACGCGGCCGTCGCCATCGGTCTGGTCGTTCGACGAACCTTTCCGCGCCCCGATCCGAAAGTCCGCAGTACCGCAGGTGTGATGGCGGCTTCCCAGAATCGATGACTGGGCCGATACGCGCCGGCGACCGACAGACTTCAACTCGACCGGCAGACTTCGATCGAGGTCTAGGAGTCGAGTTGAAGTCCGGCGGTCCGCAAGCTCCGGGCGCACCTCGGGAGCCGGGGGTGATCGGGGTGCTTCGCTCCCACCCGAGCACGTTCGCGGCGCAAACGGGACACTGGTGCCTACGTTGGATCACATGACACCCACACGCATCTCCGGTCCGATCACCTGGCTTGCCGTGTTCCTGGCGGTCGCGCAGGTGGCCGCGCCCGTGGTCCCGTTCTCCGGCTTCGGCGCCTCGCCCAACGAGTCGACCACTGACCTGTTGATCACCCCGGCGGGCTGCACGTTCTCGATCTGGAGTCTCATCTACCTGCTGTCGCTTGTATTCGCCATTGCCGTGGTGTGGAAAGGTGCCACCGGGACCGACGACCCGCGGCGTCTGCTCATCGACCTCGAAGTCGCGTTCGCCGGCGCTGCGCTGTGGATTCTGGTGTCGGCCGCGGAGTGGACGTGGGTGACACCGATCGTGCTGACGGTCATGACGGTGGTCCTGCTCGACGCCGCCCGCATCGCCGCGAGACCGGCCGACGACGCGGCGCCCCGGTGGCTCATCGTCCTGACCCGCATCCTCGTCGGTGTCTATGCGGCCTGGGCCACCGCGGCGGTCTTCCAGAACTGGGCCGCCGCGATCGGTGCCGACCTCGCCGATCCGCAGTCCCTGGGATGGCAGCTGACCATCCTGCTCGCATGCGCCCTGCTCGGCCTGGCCGTCACTGCCGCCGTCGGGTCGGTGCTCGTCGCATACCCACTGACCCTGATCTGGGCGTTCGTCGGGATCACCGTCGCCGCCCTCGGCGAGACGGCGGCGGTCGTCGGCGTCGCGGTCGCGACGATCGTGGCGCTGGTGGTCACGACGGCGGTGATGATGGTGTCGCGGCGGCGGGTGGGCGCACCGCATGGATCCCCGACTGCGCCGCTGACGCGATCATCCGCTCGGTGAGTTCGAAATCGGCCTGTGCGCGCAGCGGATCGGCCACGTCGCGGTCCCACATCGTGCGGCCACCCACCACGACCTCGCGTAGGTTGCGCAGTCCGCAACCGAGCACGTAGGTGGCGACGGGGTCCCAGATCGGGCCGAGGTGGGGGGACCGGGGATCGACGACGAGGAGGTCCGCGAACTTCCCGACCTCCAGCGAACCGACCTTGTCGGCCACGCCCATCGCCGACGCCGACCCGAGCGTGTGCAGGGTGAGCATGTCGACGGGGGTGAGAACCGCGGCGTCGCTGTGCTTTCCGCGCTGCAGGAACAAACCGGTGCGCATGTTCTCGAACGGGTCCGACACGTCGGTGCACGACTGGTCGTCCACACCGACGCCGACGGTCACCGAATCCCGGAGCAGACGGGGGATGTCGGCGATGCCGGAACCGAGCCGACCGTTCGACATCGGCTGCCACACCACCGCCGACCCCGTGTCGCGCACACGCGCGACCATGTTCTCGGTCGGGTGCACGAAGTGTCCGAAGGCGAAGCCGGGGCCCAGAACGCCTGCGGCGTCGTACCAGTCGAACTTCGACTGCTGGATCTCGATCTGCTCGGCAGTCTCGACGAAGTGCGCCTGATTGGTGATCCCGTACCGGTCCATCAGTGCCCGTTCGCGTTCGGCGGTCGCCTGCGACGACGACCACTGCACCGAGCCGTAGACCGAACCACCCAGATCGAGGTCGCGGTCGACAGTCGTCAGGTGGGTCATCACCTCGTCGAAACCGGCGAACGCGGCGTCCTCGCCGAGTTGCTCGTCGTCGAGTCGCACACTGGTGACGAATCGGATCCCGGTGGCCGCCAAGCCGTCCACCTGGGCGGTGACGAACTCCGGAGAATGCACCCGAGCCGCCTTGAGGACGGACTCCTCGTAGTCGAAGAGTGCCAGGACGCGGGACTGGGTGAAGTTGTACACGGAGGTGATTCCCGAGGACAGGTGATCGAGCCCGCCGGCCAGCGTCATCCAGTACAGGTCCTGCGCTTCGGCGCCGAGCAGCATCGTGCTGTTCAGCGTGACCCATTCATAAAGTGGGCTGTTGGGCGCCACCCCGCGCATCCCGCCGGTGTAGATGTGACTGTGTGCCGAGACGAAACCGGGTGCGAGGAAGGCGCCGTCGAGATCGTGGCGGGGGAGCGGTGCGTCGGCCGGCGGTGAGCCCTCGCCCATCCCGGAGATCCGGCCGTCCTCGCCCACCGACAGCCATCCCCAGAACCAGGGCCTATCGCCGCTGACCGGCAGTACGAGGGCGTTGTGGTAAGTGCCGGTCATCCCGGTAGAACCTCCGAATTCCAATGATTTCCGTTGTCGGTGAACCGTACTCGCTGCGACGGCCCGTCCGGGTCGCCGCGCCAGAAGGTGATCTCCCGCAAGTCGACGGCGTACCCGGTCCAGGTGGGCGGTGCGGTCAGTCGCGGGTGGGCCGAGTCGTAGTCGGACCATCGCCGACGCCGCTCCTCGGGTGGCAATGCGGCGAGGTCGTCGTCGTTCAACCATGCCAGGAGTTGCAGGTACCGGGAACGGCGCGAGTAGGCCTCGGACAGTTCGTCGTCCGACGCTCGCCGGACGTCACCGTGCGCGACGACCTGCCGGCCGACGGCGGGCCAGGCGATCGCGATCGAGGCCCGGGGGTTGTCGGCGAGTTCGGCCACCTTGGCCGACCGGCTGTCGGTGTGGAAGTAGACCGCGGTGTCGTCGGCCTCGGTGATCAGCACGTGTCGGACCCGGGGATAACCGTCGGGGCCGCACGTCGCCAGTGCCATCAACGGCCGTGGCTCGTCCGACGGGGGAAGCCAGTTCCGCAGCAGCGTCATCGGGTGGACCGAGAGCTGATCCGCGCTCGCGCAATCGGTTCCGAACCCGGTACCGCTGGTGATCAACGCCCCACCCGGCCCGGGTCGAAGGTGGCGATCTCCGGCAGCGCGGCGACCAGGTCCTCGACGCGCTCGTCGAAAAGCTTCGCGCCGATCGAGGCGTCGGCTCCAGTGGGGTCGCCGATCACCCCCGACTCGGCGAAATCGGTGGACAGCCAACCGAATCGGACGGTGCCGGCGAAACCGACGTGCCCGGCGTCGGCGACCGCGTCCGCCACCGTCGCGACCGCCTTGTCCATGTGCACGAGATCCGGCCGGAGGTGCAGCATCATCGAGGTCTCCGCCCAGCCCGCGTGGATACCGAGTCCGCGCTCGGTGGGACCGGGGTGACCCGGGCCGGAGGAAAAGAAGGTCTGCAGGTCGAACCGTCGTCGGAGTTCGCGCGCGGCGACCTCGATCAGTGCGGAGTTGCCGCCGTGCGCGTTGAGGAACAGCACACGACGCGCCGGGGTCTGTGCGAGCGACGCCCCGATGTCGACGATCGTCTCGAACAGGGTGCTCGCCCGCAGCCAGATCGTGCCCGGGAGCCGCGAGTGCTCGTCGGATTTGGTGTAACCCAGCGCCGGCAGGAGCCAGACATCGTGCCCCGCGGCGGCACCGCGGTCCACGACGGCCTCGGCGACCGACTCCGCGACGATGAGATCGGTGGCCAACGGCAGGTGCGGGCCGTGCGGTTCGATTGCGCCCGTGGGTAGTACGAGAATCGAGTCCCGCGACAGGGTGGTGCCGATCTGTTCGGTGGTCAGCTCGGCATAACGCCGATGCGCGGCCGGGCGCGTCGTCCTGGTGGTCACCGTGTTCACATCCACCTTCCGGGATTGAGCAGACCCTTCGGGTCGGTCTGGTGCGCCAGCGCGCGGACGCGCTCGGCATCGAGATCGACGTACCACTGGTGCGGGGAGTGGACGCCGACCCCGAGATCCTCGAGTGCGGCGACGCCGTCGATGACCTGCTGCGGACTGCGGTAGATCCCGTTGAGCATCCCGAACATCATCTCGTGGCCGACCTCGAGATGCAGCATGCCGCCCTCGTACACCTTCTCCACCTCCTCGAGCCGGGTGACGAGTGCGTCCCCGCGTACCTCCATGTGGAACCACCTGTCCGGCTGCGACTTCTGCAACCACCACGTCGGGTGGTTGTAGGACAGCGTCGACAGCTTGACCGTCTCGGCGATGCCCTCGCGGACCGCTTCGACGCGGCCGCCGGCGGCGACGACCAGGTCGGTGGTCTCCGCCAATGCCCGGGCGTCGATGATCCCGCGCACGCTGGCGCGACCGCGGACGAGCGCGGGGTCGTCGGGCAGCGCCCCCGTGATGACGGGGCCGTCCGCGGACAGCAGACGCGGCTTCGGTTCGACCGCCGCCAGTCGGAGCGCCGCGTCGAACGCCTCGCGTGTGGAGCCGAAACTCGCGTACACGCAGCGCCATTCCTGCAGCGGTTCCACCCGGATGGTGGCGCCGACAATGATGCCGGCGACCCCGTAAGTGTGCACGAACGGGGTTGCGTCGTCGCCCTCGAGATGGACCACCTCGGCCTCGCCGGTCGCATGGACGACATCCAGTGCGTCGACGAACCCCTGATGGTTGCGGCCGTGCACGATCGTGCCGGTACCAGCCGAACCTCCCGCCAGGAACCCGCCGAGCGTCGACTGGACGGTCGACGGGTACATCCACAGCTGGCTGCCGTGCGACCATGCGGTCTGTTCCAGGTTGATCATCCGCGCGCCCGCCTGGGCGGTGACCGACCGGTCGGTGACGTCCCCGATCGCGGTCAGCGACGTCATGTCGAGGACGAGTCCGCCGAAGCGCGGGATGACCTGGCCGTAGTTCCCGGTTCCCTTGCCGCGCGTGGTGATCGGTACGCCGCGGGCGACCGCCGCGCGGACGATGTGGGGCACCGCGTCGGCCGTGCGTGGGTAGCACACGAGATCGGGTCGGCCGAGATCCTGCGCCGACAGGATCGGACTCATCCCCGAGCCGTCGCGGGCCGCGCGTTCGAGCGCGCGGGGAAGTGAGCTGATGCCGCGCGGGCCGACGATCGCGAGCAGGTCGTCGGCCAGCGCATCGACGTCCTCGGGGCCGAAGTCGGGGCGTCCCTCGTCGGTACCGACCGCGACCACCGGAGCGGTCATGACGGCAGGCCCACCGAGGTGTCGATGAAGCGGTTGGTCGCGATCGCCTCGGGCGTCAGGCCGTCGGCTGCGGGCGTGCCCTGCTCGGTGAAGATCGGCCCGGTCACCTCCATCACCCGGGCGACGCGCGCGGTGTCGAAGTTGCCGATCGTCGTGTCGGTGCCGTTGCTCACCAGGTTGAGGTCGGCCATCGTCTCCCGTGCGTAGTCGGCGTTCCGCTGGGAGTACACCCACCCCGTGTCGTACTGCTCGACGGCGTCGAGGATGACCGCGTCGGCCGCCTGCGGCGACGCCAGATAATCGACCGAACCGCGCTGCAACACCGGCACCAGCTGCTCGAGGCAGGCGGCGTTCTCTTCCAGTGCGTCCGAGCGAACCGCCACCGACGACTTGTAGGACGGGAAGCCGACGTCGTGGATCAGCTGGTACTTCACCGGCTTCTGCCAGCCCTCGACCTCTTCCTGGTAGACCTGTGGCTCGGAGCTGGCGAACCCCTGCTGGGCGGTCTTGCCGCCGTCGGAGACGAAGTTGGCCGGCGACCCGTCGTAGCTGCCGTCGACCTGCGCGGAGGAGAGGACGCCCGACCCGGTCAGGTAGTCCATGTAGGTGGCCCCCTCGAAGTACAGGACGCGCGCGTTCGCCGCCTTGAGGTCGGCGATCCCCTGGACCTGCGGGTAGGTGGCGGGATCCCACATGATCATCTGCGGACTGATGTCGAGCGGTGCCATGACCGCCGTCGTCGGGTTGTCCTTCGAGTTCTGGATGGCCTGATCAGTGTCGACGTAACCGAGGAGGATCTCCGGGTCGGAGTACATCTGCGAGGTCACCGACTGGAAGCCGATGGCGGGTCCGCCGGCCCGGATCTCGATGTCGACGCCGGTGTATTCGCCGCGGTCGAAGAGCGGACCGACGACGCGCTTGTTGCCGGCATTGATCGTGGGGTCGGGGCCGAGGAGTTGGTAGAGGTGGCCGTGTTCGGCCTCCGGGTTCCAGTCGGTCTGGATGACGACCTTGTCGGGACAGTTGGCGCTCAGGTCGACCGGGCCGACCGCCCCCGTGTAACCGGAGGATTCGGTGCTCTCCCCGGAACTGCATGCGGCGGTGAAGGCGAGGGCGGCGGCGACGACGGCGACACCGGTGGTCTTGGACAGGCGACGCCAGACGGGTGTGTTCATGAGATGAGTTCCTTTTCGGGCTGAGAGATTTCGGAAGTTGAATGGAGGATCATGGGGTGTCGACGACAGGGGACCCACCCGCTGGTTGAGCCGGCACCGAGCGAAGCGAGGAGCCGAGTCGAAACCACCCGGCGAGAGAAGATCAGGTCAGCGCTGGTACCAGCGTCCGACGATGCGGTTGCCGAGCCAGCCGAAGAACCAGAAGACGGCCACGCCGAGAAGTGAGGCGAGCACGATCGAGGCGAACAGTTCCTCGGCTTGCAGTCGCGACCGGTAGTTGTCGATCAGGATGCCGATGCCGGGATTGCCCTGCTTGAAGAAGAAGTCGCCCACGATGGCGCCGACCACCGACAGGCCCGCCGAGATGCGGAGACCGGCGAAGATGGCCGGCATGGCGGCGGGGAACTCCAGCTTGCGCAGGATGGTGACGCGGCTCGGATGGTGCAGGGCGAAGAGATCCCGCATCTGCCGGTCGACCGATCGCAGGCCGAACAGGGTGTTGGAGACGATCGGGAACAGCGAGATCAGTACACACACGAAAACCCGTGCACTGAAGCCGAATCCGAACCAGAATCCGACCAGGGGGACGAGCGCCAGGATCGGGACGCACTGCAGGACCACGGCATACGGGAAGAGGGCGTTCTCCATCAGCCGCGACTGCGACATGATCACCGCCCACGTGATGCCGATGATCGCGGCGATCGCCAGGCCGGTCAACGCGACAGTCGCCGTGCGGCTCAGGGCCTCCCACATCGCCTGGGCGGAGTCGCCCAGCAGTCCGTCGGTGACGACCTGGTGCGGGGGCGGCATCAGGAATCGACGGCCGGGATCGAGCACCGCGTAGCTGACGAGGTACCACGCGCCGATGACCAGCGCCAGCACGACGAGCGGTGCGGCCACTCCGACCATCTTCGAACGGGAACGGCCCCGTCGACCCGTGCGCGCGGCCACGGCGAGCTCGGTGGTCGAGCCCGGGTCGGGTGTACCGCCCTTGCCGGTTTTCGGGGTTCGCACGCCCGGGGCGGTCTCGGTGCCGGTGTCGGGGGCGCTCATGAATGTGCCTCTCGGAGTGCGCGGGAGATCCGGCCGGCGATCGTGCCGAACTCCGGCTCGAAACGCAGGTCGGGCGACCGGGGATAGTCGAAGGGGACCTCGATCTCGTCGACGATGGTTCCCGGCCGTCCCGACATCACCAGGACACGAGTGGACAGGAACGCCGCCTCGGCGACCGAGTGGGTGATGAACAGGCCGGCAAAGCGTTTGACGGCGAACAGCTCGGTCAGGTCGGTGCCGAGCCGTTCGCGGGTCAGTTCGTCGAGTGCGGCGAACGGCTCGTCGAACAGGAACAGGTCGGGATCGAGCGTCAGCGAGCGGGCCAGCGACACCCGCATCCGCATGCCGCCGGACAGCATGTGCGGCAGGTGCTTGTCGAACCCGGTCAGCCCGACCGTCTCCAGTGCCGCGCGAACTCGTTCGCGCCGTTCGGCTTTCGGTGCACCGTCGAGTTCACCGAGCAGTGCGACGTTGTCGGCCACGGTCCGCCACGGGAGCAGGGTGGCGTCCTGGAACACGTAACCGATCCGTTCGGCACCGCTCTGCAGGTAACCGTCGGTGATCGTCTCCAGTCCCGACGACAACCTCAGGAGGGTCGACTTGCCGCAACCCGATGGGCCCACGACGCTGACGAACTCGCCCTCCCGCACGGTCAGGTTCACGTCGCGGAGGGCGTGAGTGCCGTCCGGATAGGTGAGCTCCACGTGTTCGAAGCCGACGAGCGGGTGACCGAGTGCCGGTCTGGGGGTCGTTGCTGGTGAACTCATCATCTCTCCATGCCGACGGGGGACAGGCCCAGCGGTGATGCTGCGGCTGAGGACATTCCGGCCGGTGATGCTCCTGCCGGGGACGGAACCGGGAACGACGGGAACGCCGTCCAGGTGGTGGACTCGGTGCGTGCGACCGCCGTTCCGTTCACGATCACGACCCGGTCGGCCGGCGCGGTGGCGATGACCTCGGTGAGATCGGCGCCGCGGATGGCGACGAGGTCGGCGCGGGCTCCGACGACGGGGCCCGCGGGCTCCAGTCCGAGCACGGCACGTGCGTCGGAGGTGACGAGATCCGTTGCGGTGTCCGGGTTCTGATGTGCCGCGGTGATCAGCAGGGCGGCGGTCTCGAGCGGGTCGGCCCGGCCCACGGGATTGAACGGGTCGCGGATGTTGTCCGCACCACCGGCGACGCGGACGCCGTGGTCGCGCAGCACGTCGATCGGCGTGATGCCTCGTCGCCCCGCGGACGGGCCGGATCGGCCCTGGAGGTACAGGTTCGTCACCGGCAAGGCGACGACCGAGACACGGGCCCGTGCGAGCGCCCGTGCGACCCGTTGCAGGTCGGCGGCGGCCAGGGTGTCGAGGCGGCAACAGTGGCCGGCCGTGCGGATCCGGTCGTCGGGCCACTCGGCGACGCGGTCGGCGAAGGCCTCGATGGTCAGGTGGTCACCGTCGAGGAATTCATCGACGTGCAGGTCGGCGCCGATACCGCGCGCTTCGGCGAGGTCGAGCAGTCTCGTGAGCTCGGCGAGCGGGTCATCGGCGATGTGCGGGGCCCCGCCGACGAGGTCGACGCCGGCGTCGAGCGCGGCCTCGATGTGCGCGGTGGGCGTGAGTGGGCTCGCCAGGACCGCGACCTGGATGTCCATCAGTCCGCGCAGGTGCTCTCGGACCTCGGTGAGCACGCGGACGGCTCGCAGTGGGTCGTCGTGCGAGAGCACGTCGGCGTGGGTGCGCACCGCGGTGATGCCGTTGCGCAGCATGGACGAGGTCGCCCGGAGAGCGCGCGTCCGGAAGGACTGCTCATCGAGGGAGACGCTGCCGGCCCGCCAGGAGGCGATCGCGGCGTTGAGGTCGCCGCTCGGCGGTGACAACTCCGGCCACGACAGGGCCTTGTCCAGGTGGGCGTGGGGTTCGGCGGCGGGTGGGAGCAGCAGGTGGTCGCGGAGATCCAGCCAGTCGGCGGGATGTGGGACATCGGGAGAAAACGGTGTGACGGCGCGGACGCGGTGGATACCGTCGGCATCGGCGGACAGCTCGACATCGACCATTGACCCGTCGGCCAGTGATCCGGTGATGCCCGGCACGGGCGCTGTCTGCTGAGTCGGCATTGATGACACTTCCTCGAGAACATCGAAATGGCGTGCGACGGTGCACGACTGGGTCGGTGGTCCCGCTGTGGCTGGGGTCGGCGGGGTTGGGGCGGTTCGTGATACTTGTTGATCACGTCAACACGTCCGAATATAGGAATGCGCTGTTGCCACGACGTTAACCAGCGCTGCGGGCGTGTAACCATCGGTTCTGCAGGAAGGGTGTGAGCCACATGGCGCTCGACGAGCCGGACGTCGCGCAGGTGTCGCTGGGTGCCGAGATCCGCCGACGACGTAAGCAGCATGGCCTCACGTTGACGAATCTGGCTGCGCAGGCCGGTATCTCGCATCCGTTCTTGTCGCAGCTCGAGCGCGGATACGCGCGTCCGAGCATGACGACCCTGGAACGGATCGCCAGGGCGCTGGACACAACCCAGGTCAGTCTGATGCTGGCCGCGGACCCTGCGCACGTGGCGGGGGCACCGTCTCCGGCACCCGTCGGGACGCAACTGGTGCGTGCCGGCGAGGGCGCGATCCTTCCGCAGGCCGGCGACAACGCCGGATACGCCCGGTTGCTCGTTCGAGGAGACGCCGCGTTCTTCCCCCAGGAGCAGTTGTTGAACCGGCGGGACTACGGCGAGTACTTCCAGCACGAGCAGGACGAGTGGTTGCATGTCGTCGACGGCGAGGTCGAGGTCGACCTCGGCGACGGAAGTCTCCTCGAATTGCGAAGAGGCGACAGCCTTTACTACGCTGGCGGCATTCCCCACCGGTGGCGGCTCACCGGTTCCGAGGCCGCTCGGCTCGTCGTTGTCCAGGCGTCAACGCAGGTGTCGGAGATCCGCGACGGTGGGGGTGGTTCCCGTGGCTGGGAATCCCGGCGGAGATCGTAATACCTAGGAGATCTCCGATGTCTGTGTCAGCGAACGACCTTCGAGATGGACTGCGTGTCCGTGTGGTGTCACGGCGCCGGCTCGCCCGTCGGGTGGACGAATTCGTCCTCGCGCCGGTCGGTGTCGCCGCGCTGCCGTCGTGGACCGCTGGATCGCACGTCGATCTGCACACACCGGCCGGCCCGGTCAGACAGTACTCGTTGTGTTCCTCCCCTGACGACACGAGTACGTACCGGATCGCCGTCGAGCGGCGGATCGACAGCCGGGGCGGTTCGGACTCCGTGCACGACGACATCCAGGTGGGCGGCGAGGTGTGGATCAGCCCGCCGCGCAATCACTTCGCGCTGACACGTGCACTCGGTTATGTGTTCGTGGCCGGTGGTATCGGCATCACCCCCGTCCTCGCCCTCGTCGACGAGGCCCGCCGTACCGGGCGGCCGTGGCGGCTCGTCTACGTCGGACGGTCCCGGGCGGAGATGGCCTTCGTCGACGAGATCGAACCCAGGTACCCCGGACTGGTCACGATTCACGAGTCGGCCCACTCGGGGCGCCTGGATCTCGGTGGCGTCTTGGCCGGGCTCGCCCGCGGCACCGCCGTGTACACCTGCGGACCGCCGTCGATGCTGGAAGCCGTTGCGCAAGTGTGTGAGCCGCAACCGGCCGTGGATTCGTTCGCCGAGAAGTTCACCGCCACGACGACGCAGTCCGCGGCTGACGCGGAGTTCGAACTCTCCCTTGCCTTCTCGGGCGTGACGGTGACGGTGCCGCAGGATCGCACCATCCTCGACGTCTTGGACGGACGTGGGGTGGTGGCGCCGTCGTCGTGCCGCGAAGGTGTCTGCGGAACCTGTGAGACGGGGGTGGTCAGCGGCGAGGTGGACCACCGCGACTCGATCCTGTCGCCGGAGGAGCGGTCCGAGAACGAATCGATGATGATCTGCGTGTCGCGGTGTACGAGCGGTCGTCTGGTGCTCGAGCTGTGACGGTCACGGTGCTCACCGGCGCCGTGGCGGTCCTACGTGACGCGTCGATGGTCACGCGCGATCCGGTCGTGGTCGACGACCGGCGGATCGGGGCCGCGGTCGGCGGCCGGACCGCCGCGGACGAGGTCGTCGACGTCTCGGGGTGCGTCGTCACGCCCGGTCTCGTGAACGCGCACCACCATCTGCTGCAGACCGCGTTCCGGTCGCGTCCGGAGAGCCGGTCGGTACCGATGCCGCAGTGGCTCGGCCTGATGGCGCAACGCTATTCATCGGTCGGTGTCGACCCCGAGCTCGTCGCCGCGGCAGCGGCTGCCGGTCTCGCGGAATCCCTGCTGTGCGGTGTGACCACGGTCGCCGACCATCATCTGACCTGGCCCGGTGGTCAGGACCCGGTCGCGTTGGCCGGAGGGACCATCGATGCCGCCGCACGGGTCGGTGCGCGATTGGTCTTCGTCCGGGGCACTGCTCGCGACGACCCGCAAGCCGCAGCCACATCGGTCGAGGACATCCACCGAACCCATCTGGGTGCGGGGGCAACCGGCACGAGCGCGGACGGGATGCTGCAGCTGGCCGTCGGCCCGTCCGGCGTGCACAGCGACGGGCCGGAGACCTTCGCGACGCTCGGCGAGGTCGCATCCCGACTCGGCCTGCGTCGTCGTACGCAGGCGAACGAGCAGGTCGATGTGCAGGTCGCCGCGGAACGATATGGGCGGCGTCCCCTCGAGTTGCTCGACGAGTGGGGTTGGCTCGCCGACGACGTCACGCTGGCGCATCTGTGCGAGATCACCGACGACGAAGTGGCTCTGGTCGCGCGATCGGGAGCGTCTGCGACCCACGCGCCCGGGTGCGACGTGCCGATGGGATGGGGCGTCGCGCGGGTTGCGGCGCTCGTGTCCGCGGGTGTGCGGGTGGGACTCGGCACCAGCGGCGGCGGGAGCAACGACGCCGGGCACCTGCTCGCCGATGCCCGCCTGGCCGTTCAGGTCTCGGGATTGATCGGCGAACCCGTCACGGCCCGAGAGGTTCTCGCGATGGCGTCCGAGGGTTCGGCGGCAGGTCTCGGCCGCAGCGAGCTGGGGCACCTCCGGCCCGGTGCCGCCGCCGACCTCTGCGTGTGGGACTGCTCGGACGTCTTCGACGCCGGGGTCACCGACCCGGTCGACGGCCTGCTGTGGGCCGGCCCGGGCCGGCGACCCCGCGACGTCATGGTCGCAGGTCGGTGGGTGGTACGCGACGGAGAACTCGTGACCGCTGATTCACGTTCGCTCGCAGCCGACCTCGGGACACTGCTCGACTGGCGGCAGCGTTCTGCTCCCTGATCCGAGTGAACCACAGAACCGCTGGTCCGTTGGGTGCAGCGACGGCCTCCCTCTGCTCCCTGAGGTGCGAGCGAAGCGAGCCACGAAGGGCTTCGCAACATGCCTCACCAGGCCCTTCGTGGCTCGTCGCTATCGCTCCTCACTCCTCAGGGAGCAATGGGGTCGCTTCTTTCGGATCAGCAAGCAGGGGCTGGCTCGCCCGCCGTCAGGAAGTGGCCGTCGCACACGGCGGTGCGGGTGCGTCCTCGGACAGCGGCTTGTTCAGGGGCATCAGGTACAGGACGACAAGTACGACCGGGGTGGTCCCGAGATTGGTTCCCTCGTGGGTGTTCGCCTTGCCCCCGGGTTCGGCGATGATCTCGCCGGTCCGGTACACCACCGGCTTGCAGTCGGAGCCGGGGTGGGTAAGCGTGCCCTGCCGGACCAGTCCGTAGAGCGGGCCGTCGTGATAGTGCCACCCGGTGGTGCCGCCGGGGGCGATGGTGATCTCCCGGACCTCCACGTGTACGCCGTCGGGCACGAAGGGTAGGAGGTCGGCCGGGATGTCCGCCTTGGCCAGGCTGACCGCCGAGATTCCGGACGAGGGCGTGGAATTCGCCGTCCCCGACGACATCGCGAGCGGCGTCAGGAGAGCGGCCGCGGCGGCGAGCGTCGCGACGGCGGTGCGCAGGAGTGGTGTCATCGTCCGACCGTACGTCGGGCCGACCCACCTCATACCCGATTCGTCCGATTCTGTTGTGCAACAGTCCTGGACGATTGACCCGAACGGTCCTGGGTACAGAGCGGTGTGCATACGATGACGGGACCGAGTCGGTGATGATTCGGTACGAACTCGAGGAGCCGCGGATGTCTCGCTTGCCGAATGTCGTGGTCGTCGGCGTCGCCGTCCTGTCCATGGTGATGGGCGTGGCGGGTGTGCTCGTGCCCTCCGCGGGAACCGCGGCGGCGGACACCCTCACCGGTGTCCGATACGCCAAGGCGACGGCCGGCGCGCCATACCGGGAGACCTGGGTGTCGCCCCGCAATCTCGTGGTGTCGGTGTGGTCACGGTCGATGCAGACCCAGGTCCCGTCGCTCGTCCAGACGCCCGCGAACCGGAACCAGGCCGCTCCGGTGATGTACCTGCTCAGTGGATCGTCCGGGGGCGAGGACAACGACGACTGGACGCACGCCACCGACGCCAACGCGTTCTATGCCAACAAGAACGTGTGGACCGTGACCCCGATCGGCGGTGCCGCGAGCTACTACGCCGACTGGCGCCGCGTCGACCCGGCCGCGAACTTCCGGTTCGGCGTGAAGACGTCACGGCCCCTGCGGTGGGAGACCTTTCTGACCTCGGAGCTGCCCGCCGCCTTCGAGAACGCGCACGGGGGACGATCCGGCCCGGGACGCTCGCGCGGTGTCGCGGGGATCTCGATGGCGGGTACGGCGGTGCTGCGGATCGCCGAGAACCACCCGGGGTTCTACCGGGCGGTGGGCTCCTACTCGGGATGCGCCGACACCGCGTCGCCCACCGGGCAGTTGCTGTTGCGCAACGTGGCGTTCGTCCCCGGACTCGCCGACGCCAGCAACATGTACGGCCCGCCCGGGGACCCGCAGTGGGCAGCCCAGGATCCGGTGATCAACGCCTACAAGTTCGGGCGTCGCACCCCTGCCCTGTGGATCAGTGCGGCGACCGGATTGCCCGGTGCACACGACAATCTGTCCGACCGGCGGATCGCCGGCAACGTGGGGGAGCTCGCCGAACAGGTCGCGGCCGGCGGATTCGCCGAAGCGACCGCACGATCGTGCACGGTGACGATGGCAAACCGCCTCGCCGCGCTGCGCATCCCGGCCGTCGTCCGGCTCCCGGCGACCGGTACGCATTCCTGGGGGTACTGGGAGGACCAGATGCATGAGTCCTGGCCGATGTTCGCCCGCGCGCTCGGCGCGTGACGCCGCGGGAGATGCACCGCGGACGGCGGTCGTCGTCGACCGCCGGACCTCGCATTTCAGCGTCCGTTCAACTCGGCGCACCTACGGTCGGGGCGTGATCTCCGGGCACGGCTCCACCCGACGAGGCCCAGGGGGCGATCCGCGATGACCGTGACCCGGCGCGGCCTGTGGCTCTCGCAACTGCTGCATCCCGAGGTCTCGCATGTCGTCGCGTTCGGCCTGACCCTGAGCGGCCCGCTCGATGCCGAACGACTCCACCGCACGGCCGGTGCCGTGCTCGACCACGTCGGCTGGTGCGACGTACGTCTGAGTCCTGATCGTTCGCCGGCCGACGGTCATCCGCATCCCCTGCAACCAGCCGGTTCCGGACTGGACCCGGTGGAATGCGTCGACCTGTCCACGTGTGCCGATCCGGCGGCGGCGAGCGACTCGCGCGCCCAGGATTTCCTCGATGACCCCGCCGGTGCCGACCTCGGACTGCCGTTGTTCCGCAGCGAACTGCACGTTCTCGCCCCCGACTCCCACCGATGGGTCGTGCGGGTGCACCACGTGCTCACCGACGGCGCCGGCGTCCTGCGGGTGATGGCGCACATCGCCGCTGTCTACGCGGGTACGGCGCGCCCGGACGAGTTGCGCCTCGCCGACGACCTCGAACTCGAGGCCGAAGAGGAGAGGTACCGCGACTCGCGACGCCGACAGGCCGACGAACAACACTGGGCCCGACGGCTCGACGGCCTCGCGCCGTCCTTGCTGGCCGGTTCCGTCCCGCATTTCACGTCGTCGATCGTGCGCGTCACCGAACCCCTGAGAAGTCCGCGGACCGCATCGTCGGCCGAGTTCGTCACCGCGTTCGCGGGCCTGTGCGCCCGGCTCCTCGACACCCCCGACGTGGGGCTGAGTCTCCCGGTCGCCGCACGTACCTCGGCGGCACGTCTACGGGCGGTGCAGCCCGTCTCCAACGTCGTGCCGTTGCGCCTCGACGGAATCGGGGACCGCGACGCCGGGCAGGCCCGCGTCGACGTGTCGTCGGCACTGATCGAGGCACTGCGTCACCAGCGCCACCATCGCGAGGACATGCTGCGGAACCAGCACGGGCTCAACAGCTTCGGTGCGGTGGTCAATCTCCTGCCGGGCTTCGAACCGCCCGCTGTCGACGGCTTGCACTGGGGACTCGAGGTGATGCGGACCGGACCGATCTCCGACGTCGCGGTGACCCTGCACCCCGCCGATCAGAACGGCCGCCGGGCGGTCACCTGGGAAGCCCCGGCCGCGGTCTTCGACACCGACGCGCTGGCCACTCTCGCCCGACGCTTCGACCGGCATCTGACCGCCACTCTGCGCGAACTGGACGGCGGCCCCCGGATTCCGGACGATTCGGTGTTCGTCGACGGCGAGTGGGAGCGGTTCCGGTGCCGGAGCGGTCCACCGGCACCGGCCTTCACGCCGACCGTGAGTCATCTGGAGGACCACTGGTCGTCGGATCCGGCGGCCGTGGCGATCATCGACGGTGAGGTGTCGGTGTCCCGGCGCGAGTTCGAGCGCCGGGTGACTCGCGGAACCCGCCTGCTCCTGGAAGCCGGAGTCGGGGCCGGTGACCGGGTGGCGGTGTCCATCGAGCGGTCGGCGGCCTCCGTCGTCGCGTTCTGGTCGGTGCTGTGTGCGGGCGGCGTATGGGTGCCGGTCGGCGATCCGTTCGCACCGGACGCGAGAACGAGGGATCTGCTCGATCGCTCCGGCGCCAAGGTCGGATTGTGCGTGCCGGGCGCCCCACGCCCGGGCTCGATCCGGTGGCTCGACCTCGAGCACGACGACCCCGGCTCCCCGATCGCCGATCGGTGGCCGGGTTTGGAACGCGGGCCCGACGATGCCGCCTACCTGCTGTTCACCTCGGGTTCCACCGGAACGCCCAAAGGCGTGATCATGCCCCACCGCGGCCTGCCCGCCCTGATCTCGGAGATCCGACAGACGTACGCTCTGACACCCGGGTCACGCATCCTGCACGCGTCGTCCCCGACCTTCGACACCGGGATCGTCGAGATGCTGTGCGGGGTCGTCTGTGGGGCGACCGTTGTCGTCGCGCCGAGGTCGGCACCCGGCGGTGATGCACTGGCACAGCTGATCCGACGGCATCGCGTCAGTCACCTCATCGTCACGCCGTCGGTCCTCGACACCCTGCCCCTGGATCTGGCCGACGATCTGGTGCAGGTGATCATCGGTGGCGAACCGCCGTCGCCGCGGGTGGTCGACCGCTGGTCGGGTCGCGTCCGGCTGCGGAATGCGTACGGACCCACAGAAACCCGGTGCAGCATCAACATCTCCGCTCCGCTGCTGCCGGGCGAGGCGATCACTGTGGGCCCGCCGATGGTCGGAGTCGACGAGGCGGTCCTGGATCGCCTAGGCCGGCCACAACCTCCCGGGGCGATCGGCACGCTCCACTGTGCCGGACCGCAATTGGCCGACGGCTATCTCGACGATTCGGCGTCCACTGCGGAGGCCTTCGTGCAGAGCACGTTCTCGGCCGAGGAGGTGATGTACCGGACCGGCGACCTGGCCCAGTGGACCGAGGCCGGTGAGATCCGACTGCTCGGACGCCGCGACGGACAGATCACCTTGCGGGGCTTGCGAATCGAACTCGCTGAGATCGACGCTGCGCTCGGACGATGCACCGACGTGCGGAGTTCCGCGACGATTCTGCGCGAGTTGCCGTCGGGCCGTACCGCGCTGGTGTCATTCGTCGTGCCGCAGGGCACCGGAACGGATGTCGACGCACCCGGGCTGCGTCGCGCGGTCGCCGGTGTCCTGCCGTCGTACATGGTGCCCGCGCTCGTCATCGGCATCGACGCGCTACCCCGTACCGGCAACGGCAAGCTCGACGTCGGAAAGCTGGCGGACCACCCGCTCCCCGGCCGCCGGTCGGCGCGCGGACCCGTCGGCTCGCACGAGACCCTGCTGGTTCGGGTCGTGGGCGAGGCGCTGGGCACTGATGACGTCGATCTGTTCGCCGGCTTCCTCGAGCAGGGCGGCGACTCCCTGGCGGTCATGCGGGTCGTCGGATCGCTTATCGCGGCAGGACATTCCGAGATCGGGCCCGACGACGTGCTCACCGCGCCCGACCTGAAGATTCTGGCCGAGCGGATGGTCGAGCCGGTGCGCCCGGACGTCACCGTACGGCGACCGACCGCACCGGCCGACGATCGTCCGCTCACGTCCGCAGAACGGACGGTCGAACGCGCACCGGGACACCCGCACGGGCAGCTGGTCCGCGTCGGATGGGTTCCACCCGAGACCGGGCGGCCCACCGCTCCCGAATTGCGAGACTTGCTCCGCGCGTTGGCCGATCGGCACCCCGCCCTGCGGTCGAGCTATCCGGACACCCCCGCCGGACCGGTCCAGCGGGCGCTGGCCGGCGGCGCTGACGCAGCGGTCGATGTTGCCGTGCAGGTGGTTTCGGACCCAGACCCGAACCCGGGACGCGAGAGCCTACGCGCACACGCCGAACAGATGTCGGCGTCGCTCGATGTCCGGACCGCGCCGCCGTTCTGCGTGCGGATCCTGGCGGATGCCGACGGCGGTGTGATGGCCGCGGTCGCGGTGTTCCATCACATCGCGGTCGACGGGCACTCGCTCGGAACGCTGGCCCGAGAGGCGGACCTGATCGCCCGCGGAGTGGATGTCCCCGCAATGCAACCCATCTCGCCGCGCGCACCACGCACTGACGACGACATGGACGGCCGGTCGTGGCACCAACTGCTCGGCGAGCCGCCCGCGGGGTCCTTCACCCTGGACGGGCTGGCCCCCGTCTCCTACGCGCAGTCCACGGCGGTTCGTCGCCGGGTTCTCGTCGACGCCGACGCCTACGCACGGTTCCGTGACGGTGCGTCCGAGCAGGGCATGACCCCGTTCGAGGCATTCGGAAGATCGGTGTCGGAGGCGCTCGCGCGACTGACCGGACAAGACCGGGTGATGGCGGCCACCGCGGCGTCGACGCGACCGGCGGGTGCCGAGGACACCGTGGGCGACTTCGTCGTCGCTGCGGTCACGCCGCTCGACGCCCGCGAGGACGTCCGCGACTCGGTCGAGCGCACCCGTCGGTGCATCGCTGCGGCGACCGGGCCGATGGAGGACGTGCTGGACGTACTGGGCCGGCCGGTCGTCGACGGGCGCCTCTTCCCGGTTCCGGTGCTGCTCGGCTGGACCCCGACCATCACCCGGCCGAGTGTGGGCGGTCACCTCTACGTGTTCCCGCCGCGGGCCACGCGATGGATGCTGCAGATCGAGGGCTCGCCGACCGCGCAGGGGGAGCTGCAGGTCCTGGTGACCGGCGCGGCCTCCGCGCTCACGGGGTCCCGGGTCGAGCAGGTGCTCGCCGAGGTCGTCGCGTGCCTGCGGGAACGGTGACTCGAGAATCTCACCGGCAGAGCAGAACACCCCGCGGGCAACGTGCCCGCGGGGTGCCCTCGATCGTGAGATGCCGGATCAGGCCAGATCGAACCGATCGTTGTTCGAGACCTTCACCCACGCCTTGACGAAGTCGTTGACGAAACGCTCCGCCGAGTCGTCCTGCGCGTAGACCTCGGAGAGTGCGCGCAGCTGCGAGTGCGAGCCGAACACGAGGTCGGCAGCCGTTGCCGTCCACTTCTTCTCGCCGGTGGCGCGGTCGGTTCCCTCGTAGACGTTCTCGTCGGAACCGCTCTTCCACTCGGTGTTCATGTCGATGATGTTGCGGAAGAAGTCCGTCGACAGGACGCCGGGCCGGTCGGTGAACACGCCGTGCTTGCTGCCACCGTAATTGGTGTCGAGCACGCGGAGACCACCGACGAGGACGGTCAGCTCCGGCGCGGTGAGGTCCAGCATGTAGGCACGGTCGAGGAGCAACGACTCCAGCGGAGTCTTCTCGCCGTCCTTGCTGTAGTTGCGGAACCCGTCGGCGCGCGGTTCGAGGACCTCGAACGAGTCGACGTCGGTGCTCTCCTGCGAGGCGTCCGTACGGCCGGGGGTGAACGGCACGGTGACCGGGAAACCGGCTGCCTCGGCGGCCTTCTCGATCGCCGCCGCTCCGCCGAGGATGATGATGTCGGCGAGCGAGACCTTCTTGCCGCCCGATGCCGAGTCGTTGAAGTCCTTCTGGACCTGCTCGAGTACCGGCAGCACCTTGGCGAGTTCACCGGGCTCGTTGATCTCCCAGTTCTTCTGCGGCTCGAGACGGATGCGGGCGCCGTTGGCACCGCCCCGCTTGTCGGTGCTGCGGAAGCTGGCCGCCGACGCCCACGCGGTCTTGATGAGCTGCGTCGGGGACAGCGCGTCGAGCAACGTGCCCTTGAGAGAGGTGATGTCGTCGGCGTCGATCAGTTCGTGATCGACCGCGGGCACCGGGTCCTGCCAAATCTGCGGCTCGGGAACCCACGGGCCGAGGTAACGGCTGACCGGACCCATGTCGCGGTGCAGCAGCTTGTACCACGCCTTGGCGAAGGCCTCGGCGAGCTCCTCGGGATGGTCGAGCCACCGACGGGTGATGTCGGCGTAGATGGGGGACTCGCGCAGGGCGACGTCGGTCACCAGCATGGTGGGCGCGCGACCGGGACCGCCGAACGGATCGGGGATCGTGCCTGCTCCCGCACCGTCTTTCGCGACGTACTGCCAGGCCCCCGCGGGGCTCTTGGTGAGCTCCCATTCGTAACCGTAGAGGTTCTGGAGGAACCCGTTGCCCCACTGGGTCGGGGTGGACGTCCAGACGACCTCGAGACCACTGGTGATCGTGTCCTCGGCCTTGCCCTTGCCGTAACCCGACTTCCAGCCCAGCCCCTGCTGCTCGATCGGGGCGCCCTCGGGCTCGGGCCCGATCAGGTCGGCGTCGCCGGCGCCGTGGGTCTTGCCGAAGCTGTGGCCGCCGATGATGAGTGCGGCCGTCTCCTCGTCGTTCATCGCCATGCGACCGAAGGTCTCGCGGATGTCCTCGGCGGCGGCGATCGGGTCCGGCTTGCCTTCGGGGCCTTCGGGATTGACGTAGATGAGACCCATCGTGGTGGCGCCGAGGGGCTGGGCGAGCTCACGTTCGCCGGAGTAGCGCTTGTCGGTGCCGAGCCAGGCGTCCTCCGGGCCCCAGAACACCTCCTCGGGCTCCCAGATGTCCTCGCGGCCGAAGCCGAAGCCGAAGGTCTTGAAGCCCATGGACTCCAGTGCGACGTTGCCCGCGAACACCAGCAGGTCGGCCCAGGAAAGCTTGGTGCCGTACTTCTGCTTGATGGGCCAGAGCAGACGACGGGCCTTGTCCAGGTTGGCGTTGTCCGGCCAGCTGTTCAGCGGGGCGAACCGCTGAGCGCCCTGACCGCCGCCACCGCGGCCGTCGAAGATGCGGTAGGTACCGGCGGCGTGCCAGCTCATACGGATGAACAGGCCACCGTAGTGGCCGTAGTCGGCGGGCCACCAGTCCTGCGACGTCGTCATCAGCGAGACCAGGTCGGCCTTCAGGGCCTCGACGTCGAGCTTCTCGAATTCCGTTGCGTAGTCGAAGTCCTCACCGAGCGGGTTGGACAGCGAGGAATGGGCGTGCAGGATCGAGAGGTCGATCTGCTCGGGCCACCAGTCCTTGTTGGTCAGCGGCGCATGCGCTTTCGGCTTCGGCGAGGGGATCGCCGGGTTCTCGCTCTCGCTGGCACTTGCGGTGTCGGCGTCGGAGTTGGGCGGGCGGCTGTCGGAGGTCACGACATTCCTTTCGAGGGGACTGACAGGCTGCGATCACGGGAGGTGATCAGGTCGGGGCCTTGCTGAGACAATCGGGGCACAGGCCCCAGAAGATGACCTCGGCCTCGTCGAGTGCGAAACCGTGGTCTTCTGAGGGGGTCAGGCATGGGGCTTCCCCGATTGCACAATCCACGTCGGCGATGACACCGCAGGCGCGGCAGACGACGTGGTGGTGATTGTCTCCGGTGCGAAACTCGTAGCGCGACACCGAACCCGAGGGCTGGATGCGGCGGATGAGCCCGCGCTCGGTCAGGGCGTGCAGCACATCGTAGACGGCCTGACGTGAGACGGTGGGCAGGGTTTCGCGTACCGCGTGATAGATGGTGTCCGTGTCGGCATGCGGGTGCTTGTCGACGGCGGCCATCACCGTCACCCGAGGCTGGGTGACACGAAGATCTGCGGCCCGGAGTTGCTGGGCGTGGTCCGATGTCGATGCCACGTCCCCCACCATAGGGGCGTCACCGCCACTTCGCACGGTTTTTCTGGATCTGATCCAAATTCGTGCAAGAGCGGGTGGGACCCCGCGCAGTTGTCGTGTCTCGTTGCGTCTGGCGCCACGTCTCGCGACATCTGCAGATGCTTCCGACAGGCCGACGGCCGCCATCAGGTCGATGGCGGCCGTCGGGGTCGGTCGGTTCGGCAGATCAGCTGTCGATGCCGACCAGGTCCTTGGCGATCTCGGCGAAGCGGATCTCGATCGCGGAGACCACGCGCTGGCGGTTCTTGTGTGCCTCCTCGTAGGCGAGGGTGACCCGCAGGTCGGCCGGCTTGGTCAACTCCTTGACCGCGGCCACCGCGTCGGTGACGTTGAGGTCGACGTAGCCCTCGATCGGGAGGTCTTCCGCCTCAACGGTTCCGGTGATCTCGCGGAGCTGGTGGAGCGCGTCGGCGGCACCCTCGGCGCCGCTGTCACGGGCACTGTCCTCGACTGCCTCGAGTGCGGCGTCACGGCCGGCGGCCACGGTCTTCGACACCGCTGCGCCGGCGTTGCTGACGGCGTCACCGGCTCGCGAGGCGGTCTCGGTCGCGTCGTCGACTGCTCGTCCGAACCGGCTGCGCAGGGTCTCCACGGGGTCGGGGAGCTGGCGGGCGAACTCGGCGGTGCGGTCGATCGCCCACGATGCGCCGAGCGCCGGGGCGGTCAAGGCTCGCGCGGCGAGGCCGCTCGCCCACTGCGACGGGCCGCGACGCAGTGCGGCCGGGCCGCCGAGAGCCTCTTCGGCGAGAACCGTCGTGAGCCAGTGGACGGTCGCCGTGTGGGCGTCGATGAGCTTGTCGGCCAGGCCGACGAGTGATTGGTCATCCTGGCCGGTGGCCAGTGCCTTCAGGTACGTGGCGCGTGCCACGAGCCGCTGCTCGAGTGCGAGGTCATCGAGCAGGGCCTCGTCGAGCGGTTGGGTCTGCTCGGCCAGCGTCTTGGCGACGGCACCGACGCGGCCGAGTACCGGCCGGACGACGTCGACGAGTCCGCCGCGGTCACGCAGGGCGGTCTCGATGGTGAGTGCGCGCTCGCGGGCGTTCTCGGCGTTCTGGGCCAGTTCCTTGCGGATCGCGTCGGTACGGGCCTGGGCCTGCCGGGTCTCGGCGATCTGGATCTCGGTGTGCGTCAACGCGAGGATCGCGCGAAGTTGCTGGTGAACGGTGGTGGTGGAAACGGTCATCGGTTCTTGCTCCCCTCTTGAGCGGGTTGGATCGGCTACACCCCGAGTGTTGCCACGACGAGGGCAGATGTAACACCCCGGTGTGAATCAACCCGGCGCGCCGACTCGAATGCGTTGAGCCACAGCGGGTTCTACAAATTGTGAGGAGCGTCACAACGGTCTACGAGAGCGTGCGCTATGACCGTTTGCCGAGATTTGTGTGGTAGCGGGCCTGCGTCGGGCCCGTACGTCGAGGTTTGGATTCGCCCTCGTCACGGGTACGTCGCGGCGATGGACCCGAAGCGGCGTGTTCGCCACGCGGACCCCGACCCGGGATCCGGAGTGACGGTCGCGCAGATCGCCGACCACCTCGACACCGCCATCCTCGGCGACCTCACAGCCGGGTCGACGGTGGTCCGCGACATCGACGACGATTCCCGCACGATCCGTCCCGGGGACGCGTACCTGGCCATCCCGGGCCGCCGCTGGCACGGACTCGACTTCGAGCGGGACGTGGCCGCGGCCGGTGCCGTCCTCGTGATCAGCGACCGCCCGTCGTCGGTCCTGCCTTCTCTGGTCGTCGACGAACCTCGCCGCATCATGGGGCCGCTGACCTCGTGGTTCCACGGTGAACCATCACGTGATCTGCGGATCTTCGGTGTCACCGGCACGAACGGCAAGACCAGCACGACCCACTTCGTCGATGCGGCCCTCGCGGCGACGGGGGAGGCGGGCGGGCTCATCTCCGGTGCGCGGATCCGGGGCCCCGGGTACGACGTCGTCCCCGCCCGCACGACGCCGGAGGCGTCCATGCTGCAGCGGACCCTGGCGACCTTCCGACGCCACGGCGTCACCTGCTGCGCGATGGAGGTCTCCTCGCATGCGATCGATCAGGGAAGGGTCGACGGCACCGCATTCCGCGTGATGGCGTTCACCAACCTGTCCGACGACCACCTCGACTATCACGAGTCGATGGAGGGCTACTTCGCGACCAAGGCCGCGATGTTCACGCCTGAGCGGACGCAGATCGCAGTGGTCGACATCGACGACCACTGGGGTGTGCGTCTGGCTGCCGGGACCACGACGGAGACCTGGACGTGCTCGACTCGACGCACGGACGCCGACGTCGTCGCCACCGACATCCGGGCCGGGCGTCTCAGCGCCGAATTTACCGTCCACACGCCACACGGGCGATCCCGGGTCGGGCTGCAGGTGTTGGGGCCTCACCAGGTCGGCAACGCTCTACTGGCGCTCACCGCCGTGGTGGCGGACGGCGTCGACCTCGCCGCTGCGGCCGAGGGCGTCTCCTCGGTGACCGGCATCGCCGGACGGTGCGAACCCGTGCATGCCGGACAGCCGTATCGCGCGATCGTGGACTACATGCACAACACGGCGGGACAACACGCGATGTTCCCCTACCTGTGGTCGTTGACGGAGGACGGTCGGCTCATCGCCGTGGTCGGGGCAACCGGCGGACGCGATCCAGGGAAACGAGAACCACTGGGACAGGTCGCGGCGCGTTACGCGGACGTCGTGATCGTCACCGACGAGAGCCCCGAGGACGAGGACCCCGGCGAGATCAGGGCCAGTGTGCTGCGCGGCGCGCACCGGGAAGCGTCGGCGGTCGTCATCTAGGAACCCGACCGGCGGAGCGCATTCTCGACGGCCACGTCCATGGCCGGTGACCGCAACGTGGTCGTGATCACCGGCCGGGGCAGCGACACCTTCCGCAGGTACGGGACCGAGACGTCGTTCTTCGACGATCACACCGAGTTACGGCGCGCGATCCTCGACACGTCGAACTGAACGGGCGATCACTTCTTGCCGGACAGAACGGCGTCGCGGGCCGCGGCGGCCGCATGGAGCTCGCGCTGATACAGGATTCCGTAGGTGAAACCGTTCTCGCCCTTGCGGATTCCCGCGGCAGCGCCCAGTTCCCGCAGGGCGCGGGCGGCAACGGCGGCATCCTGGTGTTCCCCCAGGACGGTCTGGATCTTCTTGTAGCGCTTGGCCTGCGCACGACCGATCGACCCGACGACGGGCGTGGCCAGCTCACCGGCGTAACGGGCCCGCTTGGCCGCCTTGCGCGCCCGATGCAGATCTTCCTCGTGCCCGGAGGCGAGGGCTTGCTTCAACCGCTTGTCCGCCTTGCGCGCCGCGCGGGTGGCGATCTGACGGACCTGCTTCTTCGAGATCTGGTCGTCGACGAGCGGGACTGCCTCGTTCCAGGTCGTGAGGGTCGACAGCAGCCGACGATACCGGTCCGATGTCATCTCGGCGGCGACGTTCTCTCGATGGTGATGCTGCTGAGCGGAGAGTTTTTCCTCGATCCGGGCCGCCACCGGTCCGAGCACCAGCTCGTCGGGCAGTTCGGCGAGGGCAGTGGCGAATCGTGCGCGCAGGACCTCCCGGTCGCGCACCTCGCCGAGAACCCCTGCGAACCAACGCAGTTCGTCGTCGAGTCCCACGAGGTCGCTCGGCTCGAACAGCGGTGCCGCGGTCCGCAGCGTGCTCCGGAGACGGCGGATGGCGACGCGAACGCCGTGCACCGGGTTCTCACCGCGACGCAGCGCGACATCGCCGGCGAAGATGGTCGCGATCTGCTCGTGGACGTAGTCCAGTGCGGCGGCAGCGGCCGGCGACGCCGAGCCGGCTCGGTGCGGTGCCTCGTGACCGATGGCGCGCTCGTACGTCGACGACGCCGACGCCGGACGCGCGCCGGCCCCGACCATCCGTTTGCGTACACCCTTGGGCACCGCATCCGACGACGCGGAGCGCACCGCGACCTCGCGCCAGGACGTGGCGGTGGCGACCGGGCCGGCGGCGGTGGCGGAGACGGTGTCGTCGATCACCTCGTAATCCGTCTCACCGTTCGCGTCGAGATGGCGGTGGCGGGTTCGGTGCGTGTGGACGATCGCCGCGACGCGAAGCGGTTTGCCGCCGCTCAGCCCCCAGAGGGCATCGGCGATCGTCGGCGGAACGGCCGTCGAGGGGGCGTCGATTCGTTCGGTGATGACCTCACCGGGGGAGGGGGTGACGACCCGCCAGCCGGCCGGACGCTCGTCCCCGTCGTCCCCGTCGACGTAGACGACCGTGGTGCCGTGCGCGAGCAGGTCCCGGTCCTCGGTGTCGTAGTACGTGTCGCTGAAATCCGTCGACGTGATCTCGACGTCGCCGGGGTCTCCGAGGTCGGGGATGGCGCTGTCCAGACCGAAATCCCAAGTGTCCGCGCGGGTGGTGTCGGTGTGCACTCCTCGCTCCTCACTCTCGCTGTGTCGCTGACACACCGAGGGTGTCCGAATCGGACATTCGGTAAACGTCGCGGAGCGGAACGATCGCCCTACGAGCGGTGGTAGACGCCGTCCTCGGAACGCGTGACCTGGCCGTGGCGCACGAGCCGTTCGAGGTGGAGTTCGGCTGTCCGTTTCTCCACCGCGTCGACGAAGGGCAGCTGGACATGCGGGCGATACACCAGCCGCTCGGTGGCGATCCCCTCGACCGTGAGTGGGCGGCGCAGCAACTCCAGCAGGCGTTCCTCGCGTCGATGGATGACGGCCTCGTAGTCGGCGAGACGTGATCGGAATTCGTCGGCGCCGGTGACCACGCCCTTCTGATGGAAGGTGCCGTACCAGCGGGCATCGATGTCGCGTACTCGCGCAATCGACGCGAGATAGTCGTCTACGCTGCTCCCCAGGTCGCCGTACATCGGTCCGAACGAGGTGAGGTCGATGTCGGCGAGATAGAGAAAGCCCGTGGGTTCGACGAGGATGCCGGAATGCCCGGCGGTGTGCCCGGGCAGGTGGACGACCGTCGCGGTGACCCCGCCGAGTTCGAAGGCGTGTCCGTCCTCGACCCCGGCGGCCTCGGGGAAGCCGGACGTCAACCGGAAGGTGTCGCCGATCTGGGCGTCGACGCCGGCCCTCTCCTCGTCGGTCAGTCCGTAGTTGTCGAGAAGGACCTGCAGGGATCGCACGCCATCGACGTCGGCGTGATGGGCGAACTTGTCCGCGGAGAAGTACCGGAGGCCAGCGATGTGGTCCTCGTGTGCGTGACTGATCATCACCGCGTCGGGTTGCACCGGGTCGTGGTCGACCTCGAGGGAGGGATCGACCACCAGGGTCCCGGCGGAGCCGCGGACCACGACCGTGTTGCCGTAAGGAAACGCACCGCCATGCGCCGACGCGAGCACGGTCACCTGGTCGAAGTGTTCTTCGATGAAACTCGGCGCGAGGGTCACGTCGTCTGCGTACCGCGGCGGGGGAACGCTGTCAACGGCGGGGGTCGTCGACGGAGTCATCCCGCGCGCCGGTCACTGCGCGGAGCCACAGCGGCACGATCAGCCACGCGAGGGAGAACGTCACGAGGGTGACGATGCCCGCGATCGCCGACGGAACCGGTCCGGCGGTCGCTCCGAAGACGACGGTGACCGCACCGGACAGCGCCAGGCCGAGCAGGGTGAGGCCGGCGAAAGCCAGGTAATGCGCGTAGGTGACGATCAGCGCGAGCTGGTGCTGACGGAACAGGGCCCGGTGCAGCGCCACGGGCGCCGCCAGGAGGATCGCGGCGCCCACGGCACACGACACCGTGATCAGGTAGATCACTCGCAACGTGCCGCCGAGCTCTTCGAAACCGTCATGGAAGGGCAGCGTGAGTAGGAATCCGGTGAGGATCTGCACGCCGGTCTGCACGACCCGCAGCTCTTGCAGCAGCGAATTCCAGTTGCGATCCAGGCGTTGGGTTTCCGTTTCGTCGCGCTGGGCGTGATTCCACGCGGCGTCGCCGGACCCGGGTCTGGTGGGGTCGAGGTCCGACGGGCTGGTCATCTGCTCATCGTCGCACCACGGGGTTTCGTCGAGCGGTGCCTTCGCGTCTCGAAGCGGTTACTGCGCCGGGGCGGGTTCCCGCCGTCGTCACCAGATGTCCGCCCACGACGGAGCCGAACGGTTGACCGATCACGACCGGCGATGCAAAAGCCCGATCTGGCCTGGCGCGCGCGGCGTGACCGGAGGACCATCGGTCACATGGCCACGTCGATGGATGAGTTCACGATGTCCCAGCTGGGTTCACTGCGCTGGGCGGACATGCGGCGACGGGTGCGCGCGCTGGTCGACGGAGAAGTCGTCGTCGACTCCGCGAGGGCCATCCAGGTGTGGGAGCCCTACCGGGTGGTCGGATGCTATGCGGTGCCCGTCTCCGATGTCGTTGCGCCGCTGACCGATGCACAGTCAGTCGACGCCGCCGACGACCACGGACCGATCCTGACACCGGTCGATCCCTTCGACGTGCACACGACGCCCGGTACGACCTGCGACCTCGTGGCCGGCGGACGGACGCTGGCCGGCGCCGCGTTCCGTCCGGACGATGCCGATCTCGCCGGCCACGTCCTGCTGGACTGGTCGGGCTTCGACGAGTGGCGCGAAGAGGAACAGACGGCGGTCGGTCATCCGCACGATCCGTTCCAGCGCATCGACTGCCTCGACACCGGCAGACATGTGATGGTGACGGTGGGAGGATCGGTCCTGGCGGACAGTCGACGCCCGACCCTGCTGCTCGAAACCCACCTGCCGCCCCGACACTATCTGCCGCGCGAGGACGTCCGGATGGATCTACTCGTGCCGTCGGACACGGTCACGGTCTGCGCGTACAAGGGCGAGGCAACCTACTGGTCGGCCGTCGTCGGCGACGAGGTCATCCCTGATGTGGCATGGACCTACACCGATCCGCTCACCGACGCCGAGCCCGTCCGGGACCTCATCTGCTTCTACGACGAGCGGGTCGATCTGACCGTCGAAAGGTGAACAGCCGAAACCGAATCGGTCCTCTCGACGGTCAGAGTTCACCGTCGTAGCGGTCCAGACCGGACCCGCTGTTCTTCTTGCTGCGTCCGGTCGGCGCCTCCTTGGCGCTGCGCACCCACTTCCCGGTGCGGTCGAGCGTGGGCATCCGCTCGGAGAAGAACTTGCTGTAGCGGGTCGTTCCGTCGACCTTCAACACACCGTCCTGCACGTCGATGTGTGCGACCGTCGCCCAGAACGAGTTCTTGCCGTTGCCGACATGGATGAGGATCTCGTCGCTGTCCGGCCCGGGCAGACCGTCCTTGCCCGGTCTGCCGTATCGAATCGCCACTCTGGGCCTGCCGAACTTGTCGATCGCGCCGGCTCCGTTGTCGACGGATTGGTAGACGTTGACGAGGAGATCGCCGTTCTCCTTCGGCAGGACCGTGACCTGCTCGACGGCGGGCTTGTTGCCTCGCCCTGGACCGCGGCTGTCCCCGTGGTGCTCGATGAAGGGCCAACTCCGCAAATCGCCGCGATGCGCCTTCTCGCCACTGATGACCACGTACCGATGAGCGACCTCGTCACGGCAGAAGAAGTACACGTCGAGGTCACCCTTGCCGTACTTCGTCACCCGACCGTCGGCCCCGTACTCCGCGCCCCGTCCGTCCCACTCGAGGCCCACGGTGAGAACCCAGTCCGACGACCCTTTGCGCAGGTCGATCGACGCGGTCTTGTCGCGGGAGTCCTTCGTGATGGAGACCTTGACCTTCGAAAGATTGGCCGGCGGTGCTGCCGAAACCTCCTGCGGCGACTCCGGAACCTGCTGCGGCACAGCGTTCACCGGGGCGCCGGTTGTTGAAGCGGCGAGCTCGGGCGGTTGTTCCGGTGCGTCGTCGACGGTGATCCCGAAGTCGGTGGCGAATGCCGCCAGCCCCTGGCTGTAGCCCTGCCCGATCGCGTCGAGCTTCCACTGTCCGTTCCGGCGGTAGAACCCCACCAGCTGCAGGACGGTCTCGGTTCCGGGATCCGGTGGCGTGAACGTCCACGTGCCCGAACCCGAGATGGTCGCCGTCAGCGAGCCGATCTGCTCGAATGTCTTGTGCTGCGCCTCGGTACTCGCCGCGACGACGATCCGTTCGACGTCGGCGGGCACCGACGTCAGGTCGACTGCACACGAACTCGGCCCTCGGAGCCGGACTCCGGAGGAACTCGGGTTGTTGAAGAAGATCAGGTCGTCGTCGGTGCGGACCTTGTCGGCGGCCGTCAGGAGCACGGCGATGAGATCGACGTCGCCGGGCCACGCGCTCGCGATCTCGACGAGGTGCGCGGTCGTACTTAGGGTGGTCTTGGAGCCCTTCGTGAGCTCGTGCACAACTACTCCTCGAGATGGTGGCCGGACAGTCCCGATGGTAAGCGAGGTGCCGCCCCCTGGCGCATCGCCGACCGATCGGGATCCCGGTCTGTCGACTGTCGGAATGACGCTCCGCCACAACGCTTGTCCGGTGCGCGAATCCGAGGACAGCTCAGCGCAGTGAATACCTGATCGGCAGGTGCTTGAGACCGCCGACGAACACTGTTGCGGCCAGTTCTGGCGTCCCGGCCAGTTCGATGGAGTCGAGCCGCGGGATCAGTTCGGCGAAGAAGCTCCGCATCTCCATCCGGGCCAGAGCGGCGCCGAGACAGAAGTGGACGCCGTAGCCGAACGACAGATGCTTGTTGGGGAACCGGCCGATGTCGAAGGTGAACGGGTCGTCGAAGACCTCCTCGTCCCGATTGCCCGACGTGTAGGCGAGATAGACGGATTCGCCCTTGGCGATGGGCACACCTCGCACCGAGGTGTCCTCGGCAGCGGTGCGCATGAACTCCTTGACCGGTGTGGTCCACCGGATCATCTCCTCGACCGCGGTCCCCACGAGTTCGGGCTCGCGTCGAAGTCGTTCGAGTTCACCGGGGTTCTCGATCAGCGCCCGGAGGCCGCCGGAGATGGCGTCCTTGGTGGTGTCGTGCCCGGCGCTGGCCACGATCACGTAGTACGACGCGGTGTCGACGTCGGACAGGGGCTCGCCGTCGATGAGGCCGTTGGCGATGGCGGACGCCAGGTCGTCCGTGGGGTGCGCGCGGCGTGATGCGGTGAGTTCGCTGAAGTAGGCGAAGAAGTCCAGCAGTGTCGCCATCCGCTCCTCGAGCGTTGCTCCGCGCCGGTATTCGACGTCGTCGGCGCCGAACAACTCCTGCGTGAGCTGATGCATCCGCGGGAAGTCCTCCTCGGGGAGGCCCAGCAGCGACAGGATCACATACAGCGGGAAGCCGACCGCGATCTCCTCGACGAAGTCGCACTCGGGTCCGATGTCGCGCATCCTGTCGACGTAGCGCTTCGCGAGCTCGTCGACGCGGGTCTGTAGGTCGCGCAGGGCTTTCGGACGAAACCAGTCGGCGCCGATGGCGCGGACCTTGCGGTGGTGCGGGTCGTCCATGTGGATCAGGGTGCGCAGTCCGGCACCGGACTCCAGCTGAGCACGTGCCACATCGTCGGCGGCGGCGGTGGTCAACACCGGACGCGGTTCGCTCAGCCACAGGTTGTTGTCGCGCTCGATGTCCATGATGTCGGCGTGCTTGGTGATCGCGAAGAACGGCCGGTAGGGGCCGTGGTCGACACGCGGTACCGGATTGTGTGCCCGCAGGTGGGCCATCGCGGCGTTCAGTCGCGGCTCGTCGGCGTAGGCCTTGGCGTCGGCGAAGACGTTGGCGGCGTCGTCGGTCATGCTCGTGTCCACGCTGCTTGTCGGCACCGTTGTCCTTCCGTCGAGGGTCGATCGCTGTCGAGTGTCCGGTATCGGCGGGTTTCAGACCGGCGTATTGGGGAACCCGGTCGCCCATCCGAGATCAGGCAGGCACCGAATGGCCGGCATGAGCACCCCTTCCGAATCAGGCGAGGACGCGGCTGCGACGGCTCGATGCGACGGCGCGACGACGGCCGACGCCACCGGTGACTATCTGCCGATCGCCGACCACGGTGTCATCGGGGACCTGCGTACCGCGGCCGTCGTGGGAGTCGACGGGCGGATCGACTGGTTCTGTTGTCCGCGGTTCGACTCGCCGAGTGTGTTCGGTTCGTTGCTCGACGCCCGCCGCGGCGGTGCCTGGACCGTGGAACCCATCGACGGAGAGGTCACCACGCGGCAGTTCTACCTCCCCGACTCCAACGTGCTCGTCACCCGCTTCCTGAGCGAGGACGGCGTCGCCGAGGTCCAGGACCTCATGCCGATCGCGCGCCCGCACGATCCTGAACATCGCACGCGGATCATCCGTCGGGTCTCCTGCGTGCGCGGCTCCGTGGAGTTCCGCGTGACGGTTGCGCCGCGGTTCGATTACGGGCGCCAGGCGCACACCGTCGTCGTCGAGGACGAACGCCGACTCCGTTTCGAGACCGACGATCTGGTGCTGCATCTCGCGTCGACGATCGATGTCGACACCGTCGACGACCGGGATGCACAGGCCCACTTCACCGTCGAGACCGGTCAGTGCGTGACGTTCGTCCTCGCCCCCGACCCCATCGGGTCGGAAGTGCTCGACCACGACAGTTCTCCCGCGGTCGTCGCCGCGACGGTCGCATTCTGGCAGGACTGGGTCTCGCGCTCCTCCTACACGGGCCGATGGCGGGAGATGGTGCACCGGTCGGCGCTCACGCTCAAACTGCTCACGCACGAACCGTCGGGGGCGGTGGTGTCCGCGGTGACCGCCGCGCTTCCCGAAGAGATCGGCGGCGAACGGAACTGGGATTACCGCTACGTGTGGATCCGCGATGCCGCCTTCACGCTCTACGCGCTACTGCGGCTGGGTTTCACCGACGAGGCGGGCGCCTTCATGGACTGGCTGACCTGCCGGTTCGACGATGGCGCCGATGAAGCGGGGGATCTGGGGCCGCTGCGGTTGATGTACACCGTCGACGGGGATCCGCCGCCGAAGGAGACCGAACTCGACCACTGGGAGGGTTACCGTCAGACCTCGCCGGTATTGGTCGGAAACGCCGCCGCCGACCAGCTCCAGCTGGAC
Source organism: Gordonia sp. BP-119 (assembly GCF_016924115.1). Lineage (NCBI taxonomy): Bacteria > Bacillati > Actinomycetota > Actinomycetes > Mycobacteriales > Gordoniaceae > Gordonia > Gordonia sp. BP-119. The sequence continues at coordinate 27,133 of NZ_JAFFZF010000035.1, read as the reverse complement.
ATCTACGGCGAGCTCATCGACTCGGTGTACTTGTACAACAAGTACGGACCGGGGATCTCCTATGGGTCCTGGACGCATCTGTGCACGGTGGCCGGATGGCTCGTCGACAACTGGGATCGTCCGGACCAGAGCATCTGGGAGGTGCGGAGCAAGCCGCAGGACTACGTCTACTCGCGAGTGATGTCGTGGGTGGCCCTCGAGCGGATGATCCGGATGAGTCGGCAGCGCGGTCTACCGGGCGACGTCGCCGGTTGGATGAAGGCCCGCGACGACATCTTCCTGCAGATCATGGAGCGGGGCTGGAACGATGACGTGGGGGCCTTCGTCCAGACGCTCGACTCCGATCGGCTCGACGCCGCGCTGTTGCTCATCCCCGCCGTGAAGTTGTTGTCGCCCACCGATGATCGGTTCCTCCGCACGCTCGAGCGGATCGAGGAAGAACTGGTGAGCGACTCCCTGGTGTTCCGGTACGACACCGACGGCGGGCACGACGGGCTCGACGGTGCCGAGGGGACGTTCTCCCTGTGCTCGTTCTGGTATGTCGAAGCACTCACCCGGGTCGGCCGCCTGGCCGACGCCCGGCTGGCGCTGGAGAAGATGTTCACCCACGCCAATCACCTCGGCCTCTATGCCGAGCAGGTCGGACTCACCGGCGAACAACTCGGCAACATGCCGCAGGCGTTCACCCACCTCGCACTCATCAGCGCGGCCATCAATCTCGATAGACGGCTTGGTGATTGAACTGAGCGCCACGGGATCCGGTTGCGCTTTGTGCCGGTAACCGGGACAAACCACAACCGGATCTCATGTCCGCGTTCAGATCCAGCCGGACCCGCCGCACAGGTCGTCGGCGGCCGCGGGGCCGGTCGATCCAGCCGCATACGGTTGCGGCGCCGGCGGATTCGCCAGCACCGGTGCGGCCACCTCCCACACATGCGCGAGGCCGTCGGGTCGGGTGAACAGCGACCGATCGCCGCGCAGCACGTCGACGATGAGTCGGGCATAGGGCGACAGGCCGTCGGCCACCTTGTCGAGCTGTTCGGTCATGTGGGCGACGGAGAGGTCGGTGCCCGAACCGGGTTCCTTGACGGTGACCGCCAGATCGATGGCACCATCGCCGGCCAGATCGAAGGTCAGCACGGTGCCGTCCTCAGGGGTATCGGTCAGCGGACCGTCGGCGGGGGAGCGGAACACGAGGCTGAGTCGCTGGGAGCTGTGGTCGAGCATCTTGCCGGTCCGCAGCAGGAACGGGACGCCGTGCCAGCGGTTGGTGTCGACCCACAGGCGGACTGCCGCGAACGTCTCGGTGGTGGAGTCCGCGGGGATGCCGTCGGTGTCGCGGTACCCCTCGTACTGGCCGAAGACCACCTCGGTGGGGTCCAGCGGCCGGAACGCCGCGATGACCGACTCCCGCGCGTCGAGCAGGTCGTCGGCGCCGAGCGACACCGGGGGTTCCATCGCGACTTCGGCCGCCACCTGGAACAGGTGGGTGACGATCATGTCCAGGAATGCGCCGGTGGCGTCGTAGAAGGCGGCGCGGTCGGCGATGTCGAGGGTCTCCGGGACGTCGATCTGGACTTCTGCCACGTGTTCGCGGTTCCACACCCCCGAGAACAACCCGTTGGCAAAACGGAGGACGTGAAGGTTCTGGGTGCTCTCCTTCCCCAGAAAGTGGTCGATCCGGTAGATCTGCTTCTCGTCCAGGGATTCGTGGACCGCCTTGTCGAGAGTCCGGAAGCCGTCGGGGGACGTACCGAACGGCTTCTCGTAGACGACTCGGGATCCCTTCGCAAGATCGTGCGCGGCAATGGCTTTCGTGTAGTCGACGAAGGTGGTCGGTGGGAGGGCCAGATAGTGGACCAGTTGAGCACCGTCGCCGACGGCGTCACGGGCCGCGTCGATCACCTCTGGCAGACGGCCGGGGTCGTCGACGGTGAACCCGCCGCCGGCGAAGCGGATGGTCTCGGCGAACGCTTCCCATTCGTCCGATGACACCGACCCGTCCGGACCGAACTCCTCGATCGCGTCCTTCACATGTTGCCGGAATTCATCGTCGGTCCGGTCGCCGCGTCCGTTGCCGATCAGCTGCCATCCGTCGGGGAGCAGGTCTCGCCGGTGGAGTTCGTACAGCGACGGCAGGACCATCCGCTTGGCGAGGTCGCCCGTCGACCCGAAGAGGATGAAGATCACCGGCCCGGTGGAGTTGTCTGTGGTCACTCAATCCATATTGCGCGAACAGATGTGCAGAGTGCGGGATGTGTGCTGGATTCCGTTACCGATCGCGCACTGTGGACGTCAGCGGATCCCTGCGCCGCCGGCCAAGTCTAGTCCTGCGGAGGTCCTGGCAGGGGGAGCGCAGATACCACGGCAGGGCGTAACGCGACGGGAACGACGTACCTGTCGCCCTCGAGCGTCAGCCAGCCTTCTTCGATGTACAACTCGAGCCGACGATGGATTGCCTCGACGAGGAACTCGCTGAGTCCGAGTTTGGGGACCCAGGCGTTGATCTCGGCGATACTCAGCGGTGAATCGCCGAGTCCGCTAATGACCACGCCGATCAAGGACGACGAGAAGTCGATGTCGGGGTTGTATTCCCGAGGAAAGCCGGACCGAACCCATGCGGTGAGACCCACCCGCAGCACGTCGATCCGGGGCTCGTCCCGCCACAGATGGGCGGCGCGCCCGGGACGTGCGCTCGAGGTATTGGCTTCGACGATATCGAGGGCCTGGGCAAAGCCCCACAGGTGATGTAACGACGCGACGTCGCTCATGCTCTTGACGTGAGCGGGGAAGTCGATGTCGAGTCGGCGGGCGAGGTCGCGGGCCTCGGCCGGTTTGAGCCACCGACTCTGCGTGGTGGGGCGGTGCGGACCCAGCCAGTCCAACAGCTCGGTGACCCGCCGGACGGGCTGTGTGTCCAGGAGGGCAGCGCGTTCGGTGGCCTCGTCGACTTCCTCGATTGTCGTGGTCCGTAACTCGAGCCCGGAGGCAAGGGCAAACTGCTCGGCGGCATAGGCCGATACGGATTCGGTGCTGAGCCACATGCCGGTCTCGACCAGGTAGCGGCGCAGCGTCTCGATCGCGATGGCGAGCGGTTTGGCGTCCTGCTGCTGGTTCGACTCGATGTGGTTGAGCATCGACACCATGGTGTCGACGTCGTCGGTAGTCCAGGAGAGCGGATCGAAACCGGGGTTCGTCTGCCCGACGGCGTCGAGCACGATGAACGCGTACGCCCCGATGTGGGTGACAGCTTCCTCGTCGCCGGGGAAGACCTCATCGCGGAGCCACGACTTGAATGATTCGGGAGCAACGTGTCGCCTTGCTGTGCCGAAAAGCGGTACCACGTTGGAGTGGTTGCCACTGCCGGAGTCGTGTTTGCGCTTACGTTGGGCGCGGCGCTTCTTCTTGTCGCGTGAAAGCTGTGACATCGGGCTCAAGAATAGGCGCCCGACTTGTGCGTCGTTCAATACTGCGGATCGGTTTGTCGCGTTCCGGAGAGTCTGTGGCGTCGGGTCCCGAGCCTGGACGGCTGTGAGGGCGGGGGATCGCCAACCCCCGACATCCTGGAGCAAGTGGTCTATGTCACAGAAACTTCAGGCTTGAGCGGAATGCACTCAACTATGTTGGCGTTGTAGACCGCGTATGGCTCATACTTGAGCCTGTTGGACTTAAGAGAAAGGTGCACGCGAGTGGACAGCTTCACCCCCACCACCAAGACGCAGCAAGCATTGAGTTCTGCTGTGCAGGCGGCGGCCAGTGCTGGCAACCCCGACGTGCGACCGGCCCACATCCTCGTGGCACTGCTCAATCAGTCCGACGGCATCGCGTCGCCGCTGCTCAAGGCAGTGGGCGTGGACCCGTCGAGCGTTCGTGCGCAGGCCCAGGCTCTGGTCGATCGCATGCCGACGGTGTCCGGCGCCAGCTCGACGCCTCAACTATCCCGCGAATCGATCGCGGCCGTCACCGCAGCTCAGCAGCTGGCCGGTGAGCTCGACGACGAGTACGTCTCGACCGAGCACGTCGTCGTCGGCCTGGCGACCGGTGATTCCGACATCGCCAAACTGCTGCACAACCTCGGTGCGACTCCGCAGGCTCTGCGCGAGGCGTTCGTCGCCGTGCGCGGCAGCGCACGGGTCACCTCCGAGGATCCCGAATCGACCTACCAGGCTCTCGAGAAGTACTCGACCGACCTGACCGCGGCCGCCCGCGAGGGCAAGCTCGACCCGGTCATCGGCCGCGACACCGAGATCCGGCGCGTCGTGCAGGTGCTCAGCCGGCGGACCAAGAACAACCCGGTCCTCATCGGTGAGCCCGGCGTCGGCAAGACCGCCATCGTCGAAGGTCTCGCGCAGCGCATCGTCGCCGGCGACGTGCCGGAGTCGTTGCGCAACAAGACCGTCATCTCCCTCGACATGGGTTCGATGGTCGCCGGTGCGAAGTACCGCGGCGAGTTCGAGGAGCGGCTCAAGGCCGTGCTCGACGAGATCAAGGGGTCGGCCGGACAGGTCATCACCTTCATCGACGAGCTGCACACGATCGTCGGAGCCGGTGCGACAGGCGATTCCGCGATGGACGCCGGCAACATGATCAAGCCGATGCTCGCCCGTGGTGAGCTGCGGCTGGTCGGTGCCACCACCCTCGAGGAGTACCGCAAGTACATCGAGAAGGACGCCGCACTAGAGCGTCGCTTCCAGCAGGTGTACGTCGGCGAGCCGTCGGTCGAAGACGCCATCGGCATCCTCCGCGGCCTGAAGGACCGGTACGAGGTGCACCACGGCGTGCGCATCACCGACTCCGCATTGGTCGCTGCCGCATCGCTTTCCGATCGCTACATCACCTCGCGCTTCCTGCCCGACAAGGCCATCGACCTCGTCGACGAGGCCGCGTCGCGGTTGCGGATGGAGATCGACTCGCGCCCCGTCGAGATCGACGAGGTCGAGCGGATCGTCCGCCGTCTCGAAGTCGAGGAGGTCGCCTTGCAGAAGGAGACCGACGCGGCGTCGAAGGAGCGGCTCGAGAAGCTCCGCGCCGAGCTGGCCGACCAGAAGGAGAAGCTCAACGAGCTCTCCGCCCGGTGGCAGTCGGAGAAGACCGCGATCGACGCGGTCCGAGACCTCAAAGAGGAGCTGGAAAGGCTTCGCGGCGAGGCTGATCGCGCGGAGCGCGACGGTGATCTCGGACGCGCCGCCGAGCTGCGGTACGGTCGCGTCCCCGGACTGGAGAAGGAGCTCGAGGCCGCGATCGAGAAGACCGGCACGGATCCTTCTCAGGACGTGATGCTGCAGGAGGAGGTCGGACCCGACGACGTGGCCCAGGTCGTGTCGGCGTGGACCGGAATCCCGGCCGGACGCATGCTCGAAGGCGAGACCGCCAAGCTGCTGCGCATGGAAGAGGAACTGGGACACCGGGTCATCGGTCAGAAGGATGCGGTGCAGGCGGTGTCCGACGCGGTGCGTCGTGCCCGCGCCGGTGTCGCGGACCCGAACCGGCCGCTCGGCTCGTTCATGTTCCTCGGCCCCACCGGTGTCGGTAAGACCGAGCTGGCCAAGGCGCTCGCCGAGTTCCTGTTCGACGACGAGCGGGCGATGGTCCGCATCGACATGAGCGAGTACGGCGAGAAGCACAGCGTGGCAAGGCTCGTCGGTGCTCCGCCCGGTTACGTCGGGTACGAGGCCGGCGGCCAGCTGACCGAGGCGGTGAGGCGTCGTCCGTACACGGTGGTCCTGTTCGACGAGATCGAGAAGGCTCACCCGGACGTGTTCGACGTGCTGCTGCAGGTACTGGACGAAGGTCGACTGACCGACGGTCAGGGCCGGACGGTGGACTTCCGCAACACCATCCTGATCCTCACCTCGAACCTCGGTGCGGGGGGCGACAAGGATCACGTCATGATGGCGGTGCGGTCGGCGTTCAAGCCGGAGTTCATCAACCGTCTCGACGACGTGGTGATCTTCGACGCCCTGAGCCCGGAGGAACTGGTGTCGATCGTCGACATCCAGCTCGACCAGCTCAAGAAGCGCCTCGCGCAGCGTCGCCTCGACCTCGAGGTGTCGACCAAGGCCAAGGAATGGCTGGGCGCACGCGGATTCGACCCGCTGTACGGTGCTCGCCCGCTGCGCCGCCTGGTGCAGCAGGCCATCGGTGACCAGCTCGCCAAGCAGCTGCTCGCCGGCGACATCCGCGACGGTGACGTCGTGCCGGTCAACGTCAGTGCCGACGGAGAGTCGTTGGTACTCGGCTGAGTTCGTGACTGACAAGTGAATGACAAAGGGACCCATCCTTCGGGATGGGTCCCTTTGTCTGCGCCGGCTACGGATGTGGGAAGCGGTCGAGGTTGTCCTCTACCCACAGGCGCAGTGCGTCCAGCGGCCCGGCGGCGTCCACCCCGAGTTCCGTCAGTTCGTATTCGACGTGCAGCGGGACCGCCGGATAGACGGTGCGGGTGAGCATCCCGGCTGTCTCCAACCGACGCAGAGTCGCCGTGAGGACTTTGGGGCTGATCCCGTCCAGCCGCACGCGGAGCTCTCCGAACCGCATCGGTCGATCGCGGAGGGCGCCGATGACCAGGGCGCTCCACTTGTCGGCGAGAAGGTCGAGCATCCCTCGGCAGGGACACGACGCAGAGTAGGCGTCTCCGCGATGGGACGGTAGTGACATGGCGCTGGCCTCGATGCTTTCTATTGGATACTAGGAGCCCTTGCGGGTAACTGGGGTCGTGGGGATACCTTAGCGCCATGACACGAGAGATGACAGCCCTGGTCGCGGTCGCTGCGAACTCCGTCGAGGACCCGAGCGCGTTCGCCGAGACGACAATGCCGGTGCCGGCCCCCCGTCCGCACGATCTCCTCGTCGAGGTCCGCGCGGTCTCGGTCAACCCGGTGGACACCAAAGTGCGTGCAGGCCTGCGTGACTCCGATCCGCCGCGTGTTCTGGGATTCGACGCGGCGGGGATTGTCGTCGGGATCGGCGACGAGGTGTCGAGGTTTGCCGTCGGGGACGAGGTCTACTACGCCGGTTCGATCGATCGGCCGGGAACGAATGCCGAGTTCCATCTTGTCGATGAGCGGATCGTCGGGCGCAAACCGTCGTCCCTCGACTTCGGCGCGGCTGCCGCACTGCCGTTGACCACGATCACTGCCTGGGAGTCGTTGTTCGAGAAGCTGCGGGTCAATTCCGCGGACTCGGGAACGATCGTCGTGGTGGCGGGTGCCGGGGGCGTCGGCTCGATGGTCATTCAGTTGTCCCGGACCCTGACTGATCTCACCGTGATCGCAACCGCGTCACGGCCTGAGTCGCAGGAATGGGCGCGAGGACTCGGTGCCCACCACGTCGTCGACCCGAGACGCCTGCGCGAGGACGTGCGGGCATACGCTCCGCGCGGTGTGGACTACATCTTCTCGCCCCACTCGGACGGAAATGTCGAGTCCTATGCCGACATCATGGGTGTACACGGTCAGGTCGTCGCCATTGACGAGCCCGAAGGTCTCGATACCCTCCCGCTGAAGCAGAAGAGCCAGAGTTGGCATTGGGAGTTGATGTTCTCCAAGCCGTTGTTCGCACCGGAAGACGACTCACAACACGAGATCCTCGGCCGGGTCGCCGAACTCGTCGACGCCGGCAAGATTCGCAGCACTGTCAACCGTGAACTGGCTGGTTTCACGATCGAGAATCTTCGTACAGCGCACCGAGTCTCCGAATCCGGAGGGGCGATCGGCAAGGTGGTCCTCACGCGCTGACCACCGCGGATGAGCCGGCGAACTTCACGAGGTGGCGAGTAACTCCATGAGGTGTGCTTCGACGAGGGAGGGCCGGGGCGTGCGTGGTCCGGGTCGGGGTGGTCGGACGTCGATGACGTGGCTGGTTTTCAGCCATGAGCGGCGCGCGTCATGTGGGCGTGGCTCGTCGCCGGACGTGGTGCGTCCGTGGATCTCTCGCCGCACCTGTGCCAGGTGGGCCTGCAACCGCTTGGGTATGTCGGGTCGGCGGTTGATGTATTCGGGGTTGGGCGGTGCGCCGGGTTCGACGTTGAGTCGCCAGGCGCAGCGGCCTTCGTCTGGCCCGGACCGGACGATCCGGGTGGTGTACTGGCCGGGTTGGTCGCCGACCATGCGGTTGTGGCGGGGACAGGCCGGTGCGAGGTCATCGATGTCGGTGAGTCCGCCCTTGGCCCAGTCTCGTTCGGCGTGATGAAGCTCGACCTGGGTGGCGGGCTGATCGCACCCGGGAGCCGAGCACACCTCGCCGTCGGGTCGGGCGAAGGAGACCAGGCGTTGTTCGCGGGTGGCGAGGCGTTTGCCCCGTCCGAAGTGCAGGGGGACGGTGGTGGCGTCTTTGAAGATCGCGAGCCAGGGTTGCATGTCGGCGGCCATCGCGATCAAGTCCCGGATGGGCAGCAGGGTTCCGGTGGCGGTGGTGGCGAGTCCGGCTTCGCGGGTCAGGTCGGAGAGGTCGGCTTTGATGATCAGTTGCACGGGCAGGCCTCGGTGCGAGGTTCCCAGTGTTCCGTCGGCGAAGCCTGCGGCCAGTGCGGCGTCGAGGGCGTCGTGATTGGTCTGGGCGAGAGTGCGGCCGTCGCGGTCGGCTGCCGAGGCCAGGGCGTCGGGGTCGGCGGTGCCGGCCGGTCCGCGAGGCGACTGCGGGTCGTCGGGGTTGTTGAGTCCGGGTTTGCCCCAGACGGCGAACATCATCGTCAGCCGGGCGACGAGTTCGGGTGTCAGGGTGCCCGATATCTTGGCGGTGCCGTCGGCGCGTTGCCGACCGATCCACAGGCCGCGGCGTCGTTTCTGGTCGGTGTCGTCGGCCAGGGTGCCGTCGGGGTCGAGATGGGCGAGCAGCCGCGCGCCGAGCCGGGTGATCTCGGCAGGCGTGTGGGCTTCGGCGATTTCGGCCATCTGTCGTTCAGCGGCGACCTTGATGTCGTGGTCGATGGTGCCCGGGATGCGGTCGAGGACGTCCAATGCGGCCTGGACGTGCGCGGTGCCGACCGTGCCTTGTGCGAACGCTTCGGCGAGACAGGGGTATTCGGGTGGGAGGACCTCGCCGCCGAGGCTGGTCCGGTGGGCGGTGGCGTCCATATGCTTACGGCGGCGCATCGGGTTCGACACTCGTAGCCGGTGGGTCATGAACTGCATCAGGGTGCGGCAGCCGGCCTTGCGTGGCAGGTCGCGGGCGACGGCCTGATCGATCTGCCGGTCCCCGGCGACGGTCAGACGAGCGATGGCGCGTTCGGTCTCCGCGGCCACCTCAGCGAGTTCGGCATCGGTACACGGCGACAGATCCACGGTCTGCAATTTGTCGAGGGTGCGGTGGAGATCGGCCACCAACTCAACGGCACGCGGTTGCGGCGCTGTCGAGTCGCCACCGACGTGTGCGGTGCTGGGCATGACGGTCACCTCCTCCGAGAACCGTTGCTGCGAATGTAGGTTCGAGTGTACACCAATCCAGACGTGCGGCAAGGCCAAACATACTGCTGTGCAATGCTATTCGTTGATGTCGACTTGTCGGTGTCGTGTGGTAGGGGCCTCGGACGGAAGCTCTTCCCGCGATTCACACGGCGACCTGTACGACAGGACCACCGCCCGTTGCTCAGCGCACGACCTCCCGGTGCCCGGCGTCAAGACGGCGGGTCCAACCGCGGGCGTCGAGGTACTCCAGTAGCGGAATGACCACGCGCCGAGTGGTTCCGAGCGCCTGACGAGCGGCGCTGGTGGTGAACGGCTGATCGAGCGAGGCGAGGATGCGCATCGCCAGGGCGGGGGCGGTCGGCAACAGCACGACACCGTCGCGCAAACGGAGAATTCGGCCCGTGCGCTCGGCGGCGGCGAGTTCTCGGGCGCCCAAGCCGAGTGCGGTGAGGTCATCGGCCTCGGGTGCACGGAACGGGTGGTCGGCGAGCCGGCGCTCCAGTGCGCTGACCGCGTCGTCGGCATCACCCAGGGAGGGCTTGTGACCCGGGATTGCCAGGTGCCCGTCGGACGATGACAGCCCGGCTTCCGAGATGACGGTCGCCAGCAGCGTCGTGTCCGGGAGCCCGAGCAGCGCGGGTGCGCCGGCCGCAGAGAGCCCGGCCGACAACGGGTCCCGTTGATGTAGTTCGCGGACGGCGGCGTGAAGCCGTTCCGCCCAGGCGGTGAGGGAGGTTTCGGCGACCCACCACTCGCCGATCACTCGTACGCCGTGGGGAGCGGGCTCGGCGTCGTCGACCAGGCCGAGTCGCGTCAGATCGGTGACGCGCATCGCGCCACGCCGATGCACTTCTTCGGCGGCCCCGGCGCCGTCGGACATGGCCGCCAGCGAGGCAGCGCGCCGTGTTGCGTCGCCGCGCCGGGTCAGCGCCGGGGGATCGGGGTGCAGCACGACGCCACCGCCAACAATCCGTTGGCCGGGATCCCGGAGCACCACCCGATCGCCCCGCGACATCGGCACGGCACGGGCGAGGGTCACACGCGCGTGGTCGCCGTCGAAGGGGCGCAACCGAACCGGTAGCGCCGCTGTGCCGATGTGTGCGACGAGGTGTTCCGGTGCCTCCTCGAAGGACATGCCGCTCACGCGCCGGACATCGGCGACTGCGGAGGTGTGCCAGGCTCCGGGCGTCACGAGTGCGTCGCCGCGCGAGACGTCGTCGACGCCGACGCCGCGCAGATTGATCGCGACTCGGCTGACCGGGCCGGCGCTGGTGAGAGTTGCACCCTCGCTCTGCAATCCACGGACATCGAGTCGCCGGCGGCCGTCAACCGTGAGCAGGTCCAGGGTGTCGCCGACCGAGATGGTCCCGGCGGATAGGGTGCCGGTGACGACGGTGCCGGCGCCGGTGCGGGTGAAGACCCGGTCGATCCAGAACCGGACACGCCCCGAGGTCGACGGCGGTGATGTCCCGGCCAAGACGGCGTCGAGCCGTGTGCGCAGTTCGTCGATTCCGACGCGATCGGGCGCCGACACCACGACCGCCGGCGCATCGGAAAGGCCGGTGCGGCTGAGGCGATCACGCGACAGATCGATCACTTCACGAACGCGGTCGGGCGAGGCCCGGTCGGCTCGGGTGATGACCAGCAGCCCGTACTCGATGCCGAGGGCGGCGACGGCATCACGGTGGTCGTCGGACTGGGCGCTCCATCCCTCGTCCGCGGCGACGACGAACAGGACGACGGGCGCCGGGCCCAGGCCGGCCAGCATGTTCGGGATGAACCGCTCGTGGCCGGGGACGTCGACGAAGGCCACGTCGGCACCGGAAGGCAGTGTGGTCCAGGCGAAACCGAGGTCGATCGTCAGCCCGCGGCGTCGTTCCTCCTCCCATCGGTCCGGCTCGATCCCGGTCAGAGCACGCACCAGTGTGGACTTCCCGTGGTCCACGTGTCCGGCGGTGGCCACCACGTACTTCACGAGCGCGACTTCACGACGCGCCCAGAGCCTGTCGGATCGCGGCGAGTACCCGCACGTCGTCGGCTTCGGGAACGCAGCGCAGGTCCACCAGACACGCGTCGTCGTGAACGCGGGGTAGGACGGCCGGATCGCCGACGCGTAGGCGGGCGGCCGTTGCGACCGGAAGCCGCACCGCCCACCCCGGCAGCGGCACGCCGGGTGCGCCACCGCCACCCACCCGTCCGTCATGGGCGACGATCGGGAATCCGACTGCCGTGCCCAGGGATTCGGTACGCACGCGAAGTCTGTCGGGATCGGCGTGGAGGTATTCCCAGACGGGGGGTCGTGGCCCGCCGACGGTTGCCTCCATCGCAGCCAGTGCCAGCTTGTCCGCGCGAACGGCCCGTGCGAGTGGGTGTTTCGCGAGACGCTGAACGAGCGCTCCATCGCCGAGGAGGAGTCCGGCCTGTGGTCCGCCCAGGAGTTTGTCGCCGCTGGCGATGACGAGGTCGGCGCCGGATTCGAGTGTCGTGGTGGCGTCGGGTTCGTCGGGCAGCAGCGGGTCGGGTTGCAGGAGTCCGCTGCCGATGTCGGCGACGACGGGCACGCCGTGCGCCCGGGCGAGGCCGCGCAGCTCGGAGAGCGATGTCTCGCTGGTGAAGCCCTCGACCCGGAAGTTGCTCGGATGCACCTTGAGAATTGCTCCGACGTCGTCGTCGGTGAGGGCGTCGGCGTAGTCGCGTGCGTGGGTGCGGTTGGTGGTGCCGACCTCGTGTAACCGGGCGCCTGTCGACGCGATCAGTTCGGTGAGCCGGAAACCTGCGCCGATCTCGATCATCTCGCCACGACTGATGACGACTGCACGCCCGGCCGCCAGCGCGGTCGTCGCCAGTACCAATGCGGCCGCACCGTTGTTGACCATCAGCGCGTCTTCCGCTGCGGGACAGGCTCGTAGGAGAGCGCTGCGGGTGGCCGCCCCGCGCTTCGACCGGGTGCCGGACTCGAGATCGAGTTCCACGTCGACGTAACCCGACGCCGCGCCGACGGCGTCGAGCGCCGCGGGTGACAGCGGTGCCCGCCCGAGGTTCGTGTGCACGACGACCCCGGTGGCGTTGAGCACGGGGCGGATCGACGAGGCATACGACGCGCTGACCGATTCCACGACGATCCGCTCGACGTCATCCGGTGGCGTCTCGCCGCGGCGGGCCGCGTCCTGGGCCTGGCGAATGATGTCGCGAATCGCTGTGTCGCCCAGTCGTGCACGCGCCGCGGACACCGCGGGCAGGGCCAACAGTGCGTCGGTTCGCGGAATTCGACGGCGCGGATCGGTGACGGGGGGCTTCGACACGGCTCCTCGCTTCGCTCGTCACCGGCTCAGCCGGCGGGGGGTGGGCTCTCGCTTCGCTCGTCTCCGGCTCAGCCGGCGGGGGTGGCTCTCGCTTCGCTCGTCACCGGCTCAGCCGGCGGGGGTGGCTCTCGCTTCGCTCGTCACCGGCTCAGCCGGCGGGGGTCACGGTCGACCCCCCTGGCGGAGGCGGACGGGAATCGAACCCGCCAGGCCGAGATACTCGACCTCCTCGGTTTTGAAGACCGGGGAGCCCACCAGGACCCATACGCCTCCACGCGGTCCCAACCTATCCGACGTGCGGCCGGGTCAGTCCTGCCGGTGCGGCCAGTTGCCCTCGGTGATGAGTTCCTCGAAGTGGCGGATCAACTTCGGGTTGAGATCGTCATCGACGGCACGCTCAAAATCGCCGTCCCACTTCGCAAACCACTCCTCGTCGCGCTTCATCAGGAAGATGGGCCAGCCGTGGGTGATATCGAGTTCGTCGGCGTACAGGTCGGTCGACCCGTCCTCCCGCATGTACCAGTAGTGGTGACCGGATTCCCAGAACGCCTGCAGCTCGCCGGCCGTGACGTAGTACTCGCCGTCTGCTTGCCTCATGAGCCCGATGGTAGCGATCGCCGGAGGACAGCATCGGAGATTACCGGAGGGCTACCCTCGACACGGTGACCGTGCGAAGCGAGACACCCATCCGACTGACCGGCTACGCCCACGGTGGTGGATGCGCGTGCAAGATCCCGCCGGGCGAGCTCGAGCAGGCGGTCGCGGGACTCACCGGCCAGGTCGGCGACGACATCATCGTCGGACTCGACGACGGCGACGACGCCGCGGCAGTGCGTATCCGCGACGACGTCGCGGTGCTCTCCACCGCCGACTTCTTCACCCCGGTCGTCGACGATCCGTACGACTGGGGCCGCATCGCCGCGGCCAACGCGCTGTCGGACATCTATGCCATGGGCGGCACCCCCGTCGTCGCCATCAACCTGGTCGGCTGGCCGCGGGAGGTGCTGCCGATGGAGCTGATGACCGAGGTGCTGCGCGGCGGTCTCGACGTCGGGGCGCAGGCCGCCTGTCCGGTGATCGGCGGGCACACCATCGACGATCCGGAACCGAAGTACGGCATGGCGGTGACAGGGGTGGCCGAACCCGGCCGGTTGTTGCGCAACGACGCGGCCGAGCCGGGGCTGCCGATCACCCTGACCAAACCGATCGGGGTCGGACTGTTGAACAACCGGCACAAGCAGACCGGCGAGGTGTTCGACGAGGCGATCGCCCTGATGACGACGCTCAATCGCGATGCGTCGAGCGCCGCGGTCGCGGCCGGCGTCCGCGCGGCGACCGACGTGACCGGCTTCGGCCTGCTCGGGCATCTGCACAAACTGTGCCGCGCGTCGGGGGTCGGCGCGGTAGTCGACCGCGCTTCGGTGCCCGCGGTCGACGGGGCGGCGCAGGCACTTCGGGACGGTTTCGTGTCCGGGGGTACCCGCCGCAATCTCGACTGGGTGCGTCCGCACCTCACGGTCGGTTCCGGTGTCGCCGAGGACGACCTGCTGTTCCTCGCGGACGCACAGACCTCGGGCGGGCTGCTCGTGGTCGGCGAGGTCCCGGGCTACCCGGTGATCGGCGAGACGGTGGCGGGCTTCGGGATCACGGTGCGCTGACCCTTCGTGGCTCGTCGCTTGCGCTCCTCGCACCTCAGGGAGCAGGGGTTATGCGCCTCTTTCGGATTAGGGAGCGGTGGGGTCGCCGAGACGGTTGCGGGGATGGGTATCCGGGTTCGCTGACTCGGTCGCCAAGACCCTTCGTGACGCGCCCTCCGCAAGCTCCGGGCGCTCCTCAGGGAGCGGGGGCCTGGCGGCCGTTGTGGACCACGAAAGAACACTCGTGAACGTCCGAAAAACATGCTCCCTGAGGTGCGAGCGAAGCGAGCCACGAAGGGTCACGCAACGTGTCTCACCAGGCCCTTCGTGGCTCGTCGCTTGCGCTCCTCGCACCTCAGGGAGCAATGGGGACCGCCTTTTTCGGATAGAGAGCGGAGGGGGTGGCGCTTGCGCTCGGGAGCGGAGTGCGGCGCTGGCGCTCAGGGAGCAGCAGGGGGCGGCGCTCCTCAGTGGGCACCGCTCAGGGCGCGGGCGGCCCGGTGGTGATCGAGTCGTCGGTGATTCCGGCGGCACGACGGGCCGCGAGGCGGCGCTTCTGCGGTTCGATCGTGTAGCGGGGGTTCTTGGCCGACTCGATGCCGGCGTCGAAGACGCCGAATCGCGTGCAGGCCGACGCGGCGAGCAGTGCGAGTCCCGAGACGACCGCCAGGGGGCGGGAGCGCCCGCTGAGCAACGCGCCCACTCCGCCGGCGACGGCGAGTCGCTCGCTCCAGCGCAGCAGGGTGCCGGCCTTTCCGTGGTGGAGCGGTTCGGCGGCGACCGGGTCCATCCGTCGCTCCGTGAGTCGCATCGCGACGAGGTCGCCGACCACGCCCAGCGCCGCGAGAGTCCGTGCCGGCCCGGCCTGACCGACCGGCGTGGTGACCAGCGCCAGCCCGCTCGACGCCAGGCTCGCGGAACTGACGAACACGAACGGCAGGTCCCGGTGCATGGCGTTCCAGGTCGGCACGGCGGTATCGGAGAGCAGGACCGCGGTGTACACCGCGAGCGGCGGACCCGCCAGCCCGGCGGCCAGCCCGGCGGGGGCCTCGACGGCGCGCAACACCGCACGAAGCGGCCCGAGCGGCAGCCGCGCACCGGTCATCCGGTCGACCTCGGCGACCGCCGCGACGCCGAGTGCCCCGCTGAACGCCGACAGCATCCAGGAACCGACGCTCATCGGCGACGTCACCTTGAACGTGCGCAACATGTTGTAGAACCGGTCCGGCCGTCCGAGGTCGGCGACGAGCGCGATCCCGCCCAGACCCACGGCACCCAGACCACCGAGGCGGGCGTTGCGGCGCAACGCGTCCCGCCCGGTGAGCTGGGCCCCGGCGGCCAGGACGCCGGAGCCGCCGGCGACACCGCCGAGGAACAGGTAGGCGGCCACCTTCTCGTCCCAGGGTGGTGGCTTGACGACGGGATGCCCGTAATACGAGGTGAATTCGGCATCGGGCACCATCGACATCTCACGGTTGCCGTCGCCCTGCCCGAAACCTCTACCCGGTCTGCGTTTTCCGCCACGGCCGAAACCCCGGCCGCGCCGCCGGGGCGGCTCCGGCGGACGGAAGGAGTCGAACTCCGACGAGGTCATCGGCCGCCCCGTAGGAACGAGAGTGCGGCGGCGGCCAGCATTCCGGCCGCCGCGATCCCGGCGCGCTTGTACATGGCCGGCAGGTCCGCGGTGCACACCCGCGGGTCCGGCGGCAGTCCGTAGACCTCCGGCTCGTCGAGCAGCAGGAACACCGATCCGGTGCCGCCGACACCGTCGTTCGGGTTGGCGCCGTAGAGCCGCGCCTCGGTCATGCCCTGCTCGTGCAGCGCCCGGACGCGGGCGTGCGCGTCGTCGACGAGGTCGTCGTGGTCGCCGAACTTGATCGACGTGGTCGGGCAGGTCTTCGCGCAAGCCGGTGTCTCGTCGTCGAGCAACCGGTCGTAGCAGAGCGTGCACTTTTGCGCGACACCGCGTTTGGGCACCTCGGGCTGCTCGCCCTTGCGTTCGCCGGAGCGGGTCGTCGGCGCGGCGGTGCCGTCGGCCCGGCGCTCGACGACGCCGAACGGACATCCGGCCACGCACGTCCCGCAGCCGTTGCAGACGTCGTCCTGGATCACGACGGTGCCGAACTCGGTGCGGAACAGCGCGCCGGTCGGACAGACGTCGAGGCACCCGGCGTGGGTGCAGTGCTTGCAGACATCCGACGACATCAGCCAGCGGAACTCGGGGGTGTCGGGGACTTCGACTCGGCTCGTCGCTTCGCTCCTCGCCGGCTCAGCCGGCAGGGGAGAGGGCCTGGTCGGCAGAGACGAACGATCTTCAGGCGAGGAGCCGGGCATCGCGGGCATGCCCAGTCCGACGAGCGCACGCCCGGACTCGCGGGCCTCGGCGATGCGGTCGGAATTCTGCTCGATGAAGGCGACGTGGCGCCAGGTGCTCGCGCCGAGGGCGACGGTGTTGTCGTACGACATCCCGGTGAGGGCGAGGTCGCCGTCGCGCGGGTTGCCGTTCCATTCCTTGCACGCCACCTCGCAGGCCTTGCAGCCGATGCAGATCGAGGTGTCGGTGAAGAACCCCTTGCGCTCCTTGTGGGTGTTCCAGTGCGCGTCGGTGCTGGGATCGGATGGCCCGGACAGCTGTCCCATCTACTCCTCCGCCTTCCCGGTGATGTGCTGGTTGTCGGTCTCGACGGTGACCCCGGCCCGCTCCTGGTAGGCACGCACCAGGTCGAGCAGTGCCCGGCCTTGCGGCCGGCGCCCGGCGATGACGTCGCACGAGCCCACCTTGGACTCCTGGATCTGCACGTTCGGATCCAGTGTGACCCCGATCAGATCGTTGGCGGCGTCGCCGCTGATCACGGCGTTGGAACCCACGCCCCAGTGATAGGGGAGACCCACCTGATGCACCTGCCGGCCGTTGATGGTCAGCGGCATCATGCGGTCGGTCACGAGCACCCGCGCCTCGATCGCGGCGCGCGGCGACACGATCGTCGCCCAGCCCTCGTTGGTGAGGCCCCGCTCTTCGGCGAGTTCGGGTGAGATCTCGCAGAACATCTCCGGCTGCAGTTCCGTCAGGTACGGCGTCCAGCGGCTCATGCCACCCGCGGTGTGGTGCTCGGTGAGCCGGTACGTCGTGAACACGAACGGGTACACCTCGGAGCCGGGGCTCTCGCCGCTGGGTGCGTCGAGATTGTCCGTGCGGGGGAACAGGACTCGCGATGGCGACTGCTGCTGGGGATACAGCGCGTTGACCACCGGGGATTCCTGCGGTTCGTAGTGCGTCGGCAACGGGCCGTCGACCAGCCCGCGCGGGGCGTAGAGCCAGCCCTTCCCGTCGGCCTGCATGACGAACGGGTCGTCGCCGCAGAGGGCTTCGACGCCGCCGACCGACGGGTCGGGACGAGCATCGGGAGCCAGGTCGACAGGGAAGTCGGGCACGTCGGGACCGACCCACCGCCCGGCGTCGGCGTCCCATTCCATGTACCGCTTGCGTTCGCTCCACGGGCGGCCGTCGGGGTCGGCCGACGCACGGTTGTAGAGGATTCGACGATCCGCCGGCCACACCCAGCCCCACTCGTGCTGGGTGACCCCGCCGCCGCCCTGCGGGACCCGGCGTGCGGCCAGGTTCGACGGCCCGTCGGTGTCCGCGCCGGTGTAGACCCCGGTGTAGATCCAGCAGCCGCCCGCGGTCGAGCCGTCGCGCTTCATCTGGGTGTAGGACGTGAGGTTCGAGCCGGCGTCTTCGCCGTTCACGTGGTAGCCGTTGATCTCCGACAGCACCGCTTCGGGGTCGGGGTTGCCGTGGTCGTCGAGGGGATAGTCCCATGTGACGTCGAGCAGCGGGCGGTCACGTTCGTCGGTCGACTCGGCGAGGCGTTCGCGGATGCGCCGCCCGAGCTCGAAGAAGAAGTCCATCTCGCTCTGGCACTGACCCGGTGGCTCGACCGCCTGGTGGCGCCACTGCACCATGCGCTGGGTCTGCGTGAACGAGCCGGCCTTCTCCACATGCGTGGCCGCGGGGAGGAAGAACACCTCGGTGGCGATGTCCTCGGTGCGCAGCTCGCCGGACTCGATCTCCGGGCCCTCCTTCCACCAGGTGGCCGTCTCGATCATGTTGAGGTCGCGGACGACGAGCCATTTGAGGTGCGACATCGCCATCCGCGCCTGGCGCCCGTTGGCCGATCCGACCGCCGGGTTCTGGCCGAGGACGAAGTAACCGTCGACCTTGTCGGCGAGCATGTCGACCGTCGTCTGGAAGGTCCCGGCGGGCCCGGTGAGCCGGGGCAGGTAGTCGTAACACCAGTCGTTCTCGGCGGTTGCGGCATCCCCGAACCACGCCTTGAGAAGACTCACCATGTAGTCCTCGGCGTTGGCCCAGAAACCCTTCTCGGCCTTCGACGTGATCGCGTCGATGTAGTCGGCGAAACTGTCATGCTTGCCCGCCGAGGGCATCGGCAGATACCCGGGCAGCAGGTTGAACAGCGTCGGGATGTCGGTGGACCCCTGGATGCTCGCGTGTCCGCGGAGGGCCATGATGCCGCCGCCGGGGCGCCCGACGTTGCCGAGCAGGAGTTGCAGAACCGACGCGGCGCGGATGAACTGCGCGCCGAAGGTGTGCTGGGTCCAGCCGGTCGCGTACCCGAAGCACGTGGTGCGCTCGCGGCCGGAGTTGTCGGTGACGGCCCGGGCCAGATACTCGAAGTCGCGCACCGAGATCCCGCACATGTCGCGCACCATCTCGGGTGTGTAGCGCGAGTAGTGACGCTTGACGATCTGGAACACGCTGCGCGGGTGTTCCAGGGTGTCATCGCGCACTGTCGCCCCGTGTTCCAGCGGCGGCCCGCCGGAGCCATGCTCGTGCCCCACCGCGCGGTCCTTCACCCGCGGCCCGTCGTCCGGGTGGCCGGGCGACTCGACCTTGCCGTCCTCGCTGTCGCGGCCACCGTCGTCGGAGTGGGCGGACGGTTCCTCGTAAGCCCAACTGGTGGCGTCGTATTCGCCGGTCTCCGCGTCGAAGCCGGAGAACAGGCCGTCGAGATCCTCGGTGTCGCGGAAATCCGCGGCGATCAGGGTGGCGGCGTTCGTGTAGGCGACGACGTACTCGCGGAAGTACTTCTCGTGCGTGATGGCGTAGTTGATGAGCGCACCGAGCAGGACGACGTCAGAGCCGGCCCGGATGGAGATGTGCCGGTCGGCCACCGCAGAGGTACGGGTGAAACGCGGATCGACGTGAATGATCGTCGCGCCCTTGGCCTTCGCCTCCGACACCCACTGGAAACCCACCGGGTGCGCCTCGGCCATGTTGCCGCCCATGAGAACGATGCAATCGGCGTTGGCCATGTCCTGCAGTGATTGCGTGGCGCCGCCGCGTCCGAACGAGGCCCCCAGACCGGGAACCGTGGCGGAGTGTCATATGCGGGCCTGGTTCTCGATCTGGATCGCGCCCGCCGCGGTGAAGAGCTTCTTGATCAGATAGTTCTCTTCGTTGTCGAGGGTGGCACCGCCGAGCGAGGCGACACCGGTGGTCCGCCGGAGCAGTCGGCCCTCGTCGTCGCGGTCCTGCCAGCCACGGCGTCGGGCCTCGAGGAAACGGTCGGCGATCATGTCGATCGCGGTGTCGCGATCCAGGTCCTGCCACTCGGTCGCGTACGCGGCCCGATAGCGGATCGAGGTCTGCCGCATCGGGTTGTTGACCAACTGCTCGCTCGACGCGCCCTTGGGACAGAGGCGCCCGCGGGAGATCGGGGAGTCCGGGTCGCCCTCGATCTGGACCACCCGCTCGTCCTTGACGTACACCTTCTGCCCGCAACCCACCGCGCAGAACGGGCACACGCTCTGGACCACACGGTCCGCGGTGGCGGTGCGCGGTTCGATGCCGCGTGTCCTCGCCGAGGTGACCGCCGGTCCGCGCCCGAAGACGTCGCCCGACCGCAACTGGCGGAACACCGGCCATTCGAGGGGGCTGAAGGCTGGCACCCGTCCGAGTCTAGACCTCATCGTCTGCGGTTGCGTCTCGACCGTTGCTATCGTGGCGGGTGGAGTGCCGGGAAGTCTGGTCGGCTGCACGTGTGTCGTTGTCATCCCTTGCCGGGCTGATCATCGATGCCGTGTGCCGTGAAGACGCGCCGATGGGATTTCCTGATGATCACCGCATACAAGACCGAATCCGGCCGCGACGTAATCCGACGATGGTGCGAGATCCGGTTGTCGGCAGCAGATTGTGTTGCCGCGCAATGGGAAGTCCAGACGTCGGCGGGGCGGACCAGGATCGTTGCATCCCGGTCTCCCGACCCCGGGACGGCGGCACCCGCCGACCGGCGCACTGTCGTCGTGGTGCCGGGTACGAACATGAACTCGGCGACGATGATCCCGCTGCTGTCCGAACTCGCGCGGAACAACGACGTCATCAGTCTGGACGTGCCCGGCCAGCCGGGGACAAGTGCACCGGAACGTCCGCGGCGACGCGGTCGGATCCCTGCCTACGGGCGGTGGCTCGACGAGGTGCTCGGCGCGACGGTCGCCCATCCGGTGATCGTGCTGGGTCACTCGCTCGGGGCTGCGATCGCGTTGGCCGGTGCCTCATCGCTGATCGCCGGACGCCTACTCGTGTCACCTGCGGGCATCACCCGTTTGGCGGTCTCGCCTCGGACATTGCGCACAACCGTCTCATGGCTGGCCTCGCCTCGGCCGGAACGCTCGTATGATCTGCTGCGAATGATGACGGCGCCGGACAGAAACGTCGATCCCGCGCTGATCGCATGGATGGATCTGGTTGCCGGACACTGCCGTACGAGTCTGGCGCCGGGGCCGTCTGATGAATTGCCGACGGACCGCCCCTTGATGGTGGTCTCCGGCGACCATGACGTCTTCTTGCCGACACTGCGGCTGGCTGAGGTGGTACATGCGCGGCTCGACGTCGAGCTGAAAGTCCTGGACGACTGCGGCCACCTGGCTCCGCACGATCAGCCGAAGCGGATCGCAGAACTTCTCGACCGTCTCAACCGGGAGCTCGTCACCCCGCCCGGATGACAGGCACGACTACGTCAGTGCTGCGCGGCCGTGACATCCGTGCCGCGCGGCACGAGCGCGAAGACGGCCACGGCGACGGCGACCAGCGTGACCCCGCCGACCAGGCTCGTCTGCTGCATGGCGTCGGTGAACGCGGCCGCCGCCCGCTCCGCGAGGCCCGGTGCCCCGGCGGCTTCGGCGAGACCCATGGCGGCGCCGAGGGATTCGCCGGCCGCGTCGGTCACCTCGGCGGGTACGCCGGGGACGGGCTCGGCCGTCAGCGTGGTCCGGTAGATGATCGACGCCACGCTGCCGAGGATCGCGACCCCGAGCACATTGCCCAGGTCGTAGGCGGTCTCTTCCAGCGCGGCGGCGTTGCCCGCCTTGGCATCCGGGGTGCCGGCCATGATCATCGCCGATGCGATGGCCAGTGATCCGATGCCGAATCCGACGAACACCTGGGCGGTGGCGACGGTGCCGTAGTCGAGGCCGTCGGAACCGAGGAACATCAGCGCCATCCCGACGCCGGCGATGCCGATACCGCCGGCCACGACGGCTCGGGCTCCGATCATCCGGGACAGCGGGGCGGCGATCATCGAGGACACGATCGCCGCTCCCGCCACCGGCAACAGCCGCACACCGGCCGCGATCGGGGAGTGGCCCTCGACCAACTGGAGCCACTGGGCCAGCAGCAAGAGCGCCGCCGCCAGTCCGAACATCGAGCCGAGCGCGGCGAGAACACCCGCACTGAACGGCCGGCTGCGGAACAACGAGACGTCGAGAAGCGGCTCGGTGCGTCGCATGCAGCGTCGGACGAACAGGGCCAGGATGAGGACCGCGCCGATCAGGGCCACCCAGGCGGCCGGTGCGAGGAGGCTCTCCTCCTTGGCGAACCGCTTGATGGCCCAGACCAGGGCGACCATGCCGGCGATCGACATCAGCGCACCGACGGCGTCCCACCGGCCCGGCTGCGGGTGCTTCGACTCCGGCAGGATCAGCACTGCGGCCACGATGGCGACCGCCATCAGCGGGACGTTGACGAGGAACGCGGCGCGCCACGAGAAGTACTCGAGCAGAACTCCGCCGACGATCGGCCCGACGGCCGCACCGAGGCCCGACACCGCGGCCCAGAGCCCGAGGGCGGTCGCACGCTCGGCGGGGTCGGTGAAGATGCTGCGCAGCAGGGACAACGTGGTCGGCATGATCATCGCGCCGCCGACGCCCAGCAGCACCCGGACCGCGATCACCGCCTCGGGTGACTCGGCCAGCAGGACCAGTGCCGAGGCCCCACCGAACACCGCGAAGCCGGTGACCAGCATCCGTTTTCGGCCCCACCGGTCGGCCAGTGAACTCATGGAGAGCAGCAGGCCGGCCAGGACGAGCGAGTAGGCGTCGATGATCCACAGCTGCTGATCGGCGGTCGGGCGCAGGTCGCCGGCCAGGTCGGGGAGTGCGACGTTGAGGATCGTGAGGTCGACGGTGATGACCAGCAGGCTGGCCGACAACACGGCGGCCGACGCCCATCGGCGCCGGAAGGACAGGCCGTCTGCGCTGGTGGTCTCGGTGGCGGATCGCTGGGTCATCGTCGGCTCCGGTCGTGCTCGGGGGAGGGCAGCCCGGTCAGGGCCGTCAGGGTGGCGGTCAGGTCGTCGAGGGACAGCGGCGTCCCGTAGAGGAGTGCGTGTATGGCCACGCCGTCGGTGTACGCGGCGATCGCGCGAGCGGCCGTCTGCCCGACGTGCGGGATGAGGATCTCGACCAGCCCGTCGGGCCAGCGAACCGCGAGCGGGCGGAGCGCGGGATCGAGGACGGCGGCCGACACGAGCGCGAGGTCGGCGCGGATCAACCGCTCGTCGGACAGATAGTCGTGGAGCGTCTCGGCGAAGACCGCCGCGGCTGGGCCGTGTTCGGCGAGGGTCTCGGCCACCTCGGCCAGGCCGGAGTCGATGTCGTCGGCCAGGCGGGCGAGCGCTGCCTCGCGCAGATCGTCGAGCGTGGCGAAGTACTGCGTCGTCGAACCGAGCGGCACACCGGCACGTTTCGCGACGAGCCGGTGGGTGAGCCCCTCGGAGCCCACCTCGGTGATGAGCGTGGCGGCGGCCTCGACAATGGTGCGTCGCCGTTCCTCGGGATCTCGTCGGCGGCGGGGCGCTGCCTCGGTCATCACTACCCTTCCAAGTTAATGTACGAATGTACATGTACAAACGTACACTAGCGCTTCGCGGGTTTGCGTGTCGGGTGCTGGCATCATGCGACCATGGCGGTGAACAGGATCGATGCGGTCGAGCTGCCCCGGACGGCGCTCGGCGACTTCTTGTCGTCGTCGGCGTTCGCGGAGATGCTCGACCCGGATGACGAGCGCACGTTCTCCCGCAGTGCGGCGGCCCGGCGCGCCGAGGTCGCCGATGTGGTGCGCGCCGTCGACCGTTTCGCCGGCCGACGATTCGTCGACCGGGAGCGCGCCGGCGAGGTCGTCTTCGGCGGGATCACCGCCGGGGGGCTCGGGGTCCGCCCTTCGGTGGTCGACGAGGTCCTCACCCTGCTGCGGCCGGTCGGCGTCCCCGCGCCCGGTGCCCCGAAACCTGTTCCCCACGAAGCGCAAACGGTGCTCGGTAGTTACGTCTATGCACTGGTCGATCCGCGTGACGCCACGGTGTTCCATGTCGACGCCGGCCGCGGGAACCGCGTATACCGCCATACCGCCGCCGCGCTGGCGGGCGACGCACCCGACCCTGCCGACATCGTCGGCGACGACGATCCGGCCGAGGTCGCGGCCGCCATCTCCGAGCGTATCCGCGACATCGACGCCGACGGGTTCGGCGTCGAACACTGGATTCTGCGGTACGATGTAGATTCTGTCGATTCGGCTGCAGCGCACGCGCTTTCGCTACGACGCACGGTAGTCGACGTCGTCGCTCTGGCCGGATCGGAACTTCCGGAGACGCCGGATGCACAGGGGCCGTGGCGCATCGAGGAGCTGATCCTGCGACATGCGGCGCCGGTGTCGCCGCCGTTGCCCGACGTGTGCGTGCTGGTGAAGGTCGACGAGTCCGCCCGCAGCGACGCCACTGCCGAGGTGATCTACGAATCCGCTCGCAGCGCTTGGCGTGCGGGGCCGCACCGAACCGTCCCCGATCTACCGGTGCTGGTGTTCGCCGACGATCTCGTCCGGGCCGTCCATCGCGTCGACTACTGGGAGTCCTACCGCGACGCCGAGGGAAACCTGGATCCGAAGCGGTGGGTGTACACCGGGAAACCCGACGCCGAACTCGAGGCCCGGTATGTGGGTACCAGCCTGCGCGAGGTCCGGCAAGAACGCGGCGGCAAGTGGAATCCGTCCGGCTGGCACCCGTACGGACACGTTCCCTGAGCCTGTTCGTTGGAACAAACTCGCCTGTCGTGATCCGACGAGGGACGCGCGGTCTGGTACTACTCGCGGCATCGTCCATCGACAGAAAGCCGGCGCATGTCCTCGGATCGACGCAGTTCATTCGACCACCGCACCGCCGTGATCACCGGCGCCTCCGCCGGGATCGGCAAGACGTTCGCGGAACATCTCGCCGCGGAAGGGTACGACCTACTGCTGGTCGCCCGTCGGGCCGAACGGCTCGACGAGTTGTCCGAGCGACTACATCGCGAGCACGGCGTTCGCTGTGAGGTGTTCGCCGGGGATCTGTCCGAACCCGGCACGCCGGCCGCGATCATCGAGCGCGCCGATGAACTCGGGCTGGACATCGACGTGCTGATCAACAACGCCGGTATGGTCGCTGAGCACCAAGTTCGCCGAGACGCCGTGGGAGGAGGTCGGAGGGCAGCTGCAGTTGATGCTGACCTCGCTGACCGAGCTGTCCCACCGCGTGCTCCCGGGGATGAAGAAGCGCCGGTGGGGGCGGATCGTGAACGTCTCGTCCATCACGGCGCTGCTGCCTCCGGCGGAGGGCCTGCTCTACTCCGCGATCAAGTCGTATGTGCTGCTGATGTCCCAGTCCCTGGACATGGAGCTGAAACCGCACGGCATCCACGTGACGGCGCTGTGTCCCGGTTTCACCAGGAGTGAGTTCCACGATGCGATGGGTGCGGAGACCCGCGAGACCGCCGATCGCCTGCCCGGCGTGCTGTGGCAGGAGCCGGAGGACGTCGTGCGCGAGGGGTGGAACGCGGTGATGAAGGGCGACGCGGTGTGCGTGACCGGCATGGTGAACAAGCTGGTCACGACGGCCGTGCGTCCCATTCCGCCGGGTATCCAGTACTTCCTCGGCCGGACGCTCAATCCGTTCAAGTAGACGCCGGGGCGGCTCACTTCTTGGTGCGCCGACTCCCGCCGTGCCAGTCCTCCTCGACACCCGCCTCGCCGTCGGTCACTCCGAAGGCCCGCAGTTGTGGCTTCTCCCGCAGGCTCCGCTTGAGCTCGGCGAAACCCGGGAAGCTCGCCAGCCCGATCACGTGGTCCCACAGCACGACCGCGTCGTCGTCACCGGGTAGACGGCTGATCACGGGCCCGAAGAATGCAACTCCCTCGGGCGGCTGGAAGTGGATGATCGGCGTACCCACATCACGACCGGTCAGGGACAGGGCCTCGTCGGTCTCGGTTTGGATCTCCGCGTCGAACTGGGCGTCGTCGAGGGCGTTCAGGTGGTGCGCGGGCAACCCGAGTTCGTCCAGGACGGGTCCGAGGAACTCCGCGGTACCGCGAAAGTCGGTGGTGTCGACGGTGTAGGAACCGGTGTGCGCGTCGAAGATCCGCGTGCCGAGGGCTTCGTAGAGCGGGCCGATGGCGGCCGGTCCGTGTTCGCGGCGGATGCTCGCCGCCGCGCGCAGGAGGCGGAGTCCGGCGGTGTGCCCGGCCTCGTACTCCGGCGGGAACTGCGCGTCGTAATCGACGTGTGCGTTCAGCAGACGTAGCGAGATGAACCGCCATTCCACCGTGTAGTCCCGCTGCGCCTGTACCTTTCGCACCCACTTGCTCGTCATCCACGCGAACGGACAGACGGGGTCGAAGTAGAAGTTGACGTCGGCCATGATTTCGACGGTAGACGACGGGACAGTCCTAGGTGTCGGCAGAAGCCGCCAACAACTGGTCGCCTAACCGGTACCGCTCGACTGAGTGACTGGTGAGCCTGTGACGGGCTCGTTGGGATGGAGGAGGTGCTGCACGGTGGCGAGCGACGGCTGCTCGAGTGGACCGGTGTAGAGCTCGGGTGCCCAGTCATACACGCCCCGTAATCAGCCGGGTGGGCGAAGCCGAAGCTGAAGAAGAATGGTTCAGGCGGACCGCTGCGAGACCAATCTCATTCGTTCACCTCCGGCAGGACCTGAGCCGGTGCGGACATCGAGGTCAATCGGAGTCCGGGTCAGGTGGAACGATTGCGGAGTAGTAGCGGTCTGCCGAGAGAACGAGTGACGGTGGAAGGGTTCTTCGTTCTGCTCACGCCACCGGTCGCCCTCGCGCTCATGTTCTGGGCGTGGACCATCTGGCTCTCCTTCAGCGCCGCTGGCCGAAACATCCGACGATCTTCGGCCGCAGTTTCTGCGGTGCTGGCGATCTGCGGGGCAATTGCTTTCCTCGCGTTGACCAGTCTCGACGATTACAACGACTACCCCGGTCACACGTGTTCGGTGCGTGATGGGTTTGTACCCGTCGGCTTTCCCCTGAGCAACTACTGAGGTTCCCCTGAAAAAGTGGACACGGTTAGCTTGTTTGCTGACTTGTGTGTGATCTGATTTCGAAGTCGATAGGTGAGACCATCCCTAGCGAGCTATGCCTTCTGTCATGGTTGTAGAATCGGAT
>NZ_JAFFZF010000034.1:0-66430 GCF_016924115.1 Gordonia sp. BP-119 | reverse complement strand
CGGCGCGATAGCTTCCGAGTTCTCGGTAAGCAGAAATGATGTCCATACGGTCCTTCGCAGACTTCAATGGAACTCCCGGGCGGTGATGGTGATCGGTTGGCACCTTCACCGTCATCGCCTGGGCCTTGAGTTCCGGGTCGACACGACGAACACAGGGTGGGGACTTTTATCTGGCCACCAGCGGGGACCTCGACCTGGCCACCAGTGGGGACTTTCTCATGGCCATGGACAAGAGTTCATCCCCGCAGCCCGAGAACTGGGCGTCGCCCCTGCCGGATTGATGAGGCGGCGGTGGACAATCAGAGTCGATCTGGTGCCATCCGCGAGTGGTCCTGACCCTGACGCACCAAGCGCAAAACTGGTCATCGCCCCCCGGTGGCGAATGGACACTCACGACACACTTTCCGGCGGGAAACTCAACATACGCCGAGGCGTCGTCGAAGAAGCAAGGGTTGTACTCCTTGGGATCGGCAACCGAGATCGACTGGAATGACACGCTGTCTAGCTGGCTGGCCCGTGCCCGCCGATAACGCCGGATTCGGTCCGCCCGGGACGTTGTGCGTGCGATCCTCGATAAATGCTTGGGCGCCGTCGCCAGAATAGTCGGAACTAGGAGGTCGCCTTGACGGACTTGTAATCCGCAGGTCCCAGCGCGAGCCCACGGTGGGGCACCTTCATGCCCCGTCGATACACTGTCAGGCGGGTCGCTTTCCCTGCTCTCGCGAGAATGTCGGTTCATCCCACCGAGGAACTGCATGGCAGCCACCGGGGGTCTAATCATCGACGTGCGGTGCCGCCGCATCAGATCGCGATCCGAAGATGCGTGACATCCAGCGCTGGTCTATCGCAACCGCCGCGTGCTTGCACGGATTGATCGACGGAACTGACCGAGCAACGACGAGAGCGCGCGCCTTCGCGACAAACTCGCTAACTCGGCGGACCGGTAAGACCTCAGAAGGGGTTTCATCTCCCGCAGGAAATAATCAAGGGACCCCCGCTCCTTCGCTTCGACGAACGCCTCCTGACTAGCCAGAGAGAGCAATCGTCGCGTTCGGATCACCCGTGCCCTCGCTGGCGACACGTCGATGCCACCAGGCGCCACCCGCTTCACCGGAACAGACAAGCCCCGCTCGACGTCATCCTTCAACCTCAACGAGAGGCCAACTCGCCGGTGGCGAAAATTCCCGGCTTGGCTCTTCGCGGCATCCGCCGCCGATATCTCGTACCGATCGATGGAACCGTCCGAGACACCATCCTGAAGTACCTTGTCGATAACATCGTTACGCGATACCACAACATTCGTACCCCGCCAGTCATCCGAGAACGCGGGAATCCAAGCATCCCCGAAAACTACGTCAGCCGTCTCAGCGAAGATGTCGTCGCAGTAGTTGCAAGCGTTCAACTGAAAGAATCCGTGCCCCCAACTTCCCCCGGTCAGTTGAGCAGTCGGCATAGTCACGAATTCGGAGTCCGAGTACCTGCGCGCACCAAACCGGTACCGCGATGCAGTACTCGACTCGTCTTTGACACGAAAGTCCACAGCAGCGAGCTCATCTGGAGACACGCCCGCCTGCCACGCTAACGACTCCGCAAATCCGAAACTCTTCAGATGGCCGCACACAAGCCCCAAGCAGAATGCAACTTGATCCGCAAGGCTGCTGTCTTGGTCGCCTAACAAGCGAATCGCACGAACAAAGCAGGGAACTCCGACAAACGCGTACTTCTTTCCGTCTCCTCGGATCGACTCCACAACCTCAGCAAAAGACGCAGAATAATACATCGACTTACGCTTGCCACGGACGGCATCTCCACTGTACGAGACCTGATATTTGAATAGAAGTCCATCTTGTCCGCTTGGACCCATATGAACAACTCCGTCCACATGCCCCAGTTCGACCAGGCGCGAAGCGACCCAACTGGTCAACCCGCCCGAACTGCTTTCGAGAAGCGAAGCGTCGTCTGACAACCTCCCGGCGAAGACATCACTATACTTGCCCAAGAGGGAGTGGCTGGCAAGATCAGGGCTGAACAACTGCTCCGCGAGTTCATCCTCATTCTTAGAGTCATCAGAAAAAGGACAAACAGCACTAGCCGCACTTCGGTCTTCAGAATTGACGCCAGTTATGTCAGCTTCATAACTTTGTCGAGTTGATATTGAAATGGGAATGGCCCCACCAGTAGCAACGGAACAAGCACCGCACCCCACACACATTTGACGATCTACGACATTCTCAATGTTGTGCATTTCGGCCCCTCACCACAGTTTCACGCTTCGTACCCTGATCCACGGCTTTGGACACTTCGTGTCGATTCAAACTCTTCATCGATGGCCGAATAGATGCTGCACCGCTCATTCCAACCACAACAGCGGCGGCGTGCGGAATTCTCATTCCGAGCTCCTGCACCGAAAATTGGATCCCCTGGATGCTCGTAGCAGCAATCGACGAGCGCAGCAACTGGGTCCAAATAAAGTCCGCGCGCGAACGCGAGGACATGCGCGCGCAATGCTTCCTATAAAAACTCGCGGAATCATGCCAACTACGCGACTTGGAAATCGATCCCGACGAGCCTTGATATACCTTTAGCGTTGGATCGTCGACCCACACTAGATCTGCATCATCAAATTCCAGAGCCCGAATTATGAAATCCCAGTCCTGGTGCTTTCTGAGGGACTCGTCCCACCGAACTTCGGCCGCAAATTCTCTCGGCATGATTAGCGAACTACTTTGCACGCAGTTGTCGCCGAAACGAATCGACGGCCGCTCGACCAAGTAGCTCGCAATGTCCTTTGCACGTGGGGATTCACGCGGGATGACGATCTCGTCGCGTCGCCGTACGAATCTCATTCCTGAGGCAGCCAATACGCGTACCGAAGATGACAGCGACATCTTACGAAGCTGGCGCTCGGTCTTCATCGGGAGCCACTGGTCGTCGTCATCCAGGAAGGCGACGTACTCCGTCGCTGCGGTGTCGACGCCCAGGTTCCTGGCGCCCGCGCCACCGACACTGTCGCTCATCACCAGTGTGTGCTCATACGGCTCAAGCATCCGCCGAACTTTCGCTACAGCACTGGGCCGATCGAGAACTACGATCGGATGGACCGGGACCGTTTGTTGGGTCACCGATCCGACAGCCAGAGCGAGTTCAGCACGCCCGATCGATGGTATTACGGCACTGACTCGCACGTTCGAGTCCATAGCTAGTGTCTCCTCACGCGACGACTGATTTCACGCCGGGCCACGAGGCCCAATAGCAGGAACGGCTCGACCAGGTACCGATGAGCAAGGCGGCCTGGCGATCGGGCGAGCCGGTACGCCCACTCCATGCCCACGGCACCGAGCCACCGAGGAGCGAGATCCTGTTCTCCGGAGAAGTAGTCGAAACATCCACCGACATTCGCAACGATGGAGCCCCGGAGCTGCGACCAGTTGTCGATAATCCATGCTTCCTGGCGCGGCATTCCCATCCCAACGAGAACGATGTCCGCCTCTTGAATTGAACTCTCGAGGGTAGCAGTCGAAGAGTCTGCGTCCTGACATTTGAATTCATATCCATCAAACGCGCGCCATCTATGCTGCGGAAACTTTGTATTTACAAAGTCCGCGGCACCTCTCGCTGAAGTCGGCGAACCGCCAACTGCAACCACGCGGAGACGACGAGAGGATGTCTCAAGAACCTTCAGGACCCAATCTGTCGAACCGATCCGATGCCTCGAAGAAAGTTGTTTGGTACTTCCGAACCACCGCGCCCACGCTAGAATCGGCCAGCCATCTATCAGCACGACCGACGCCCTATCGTACGCGGATCGGAATGATTCATCAGTCCAGAATACGTAGACTGAATGCAGATTATGGTTGGCAATGAAGAGCGGCCGATCGGTGGATTGGGAGTCCTGGACGAGCGCCACAACCTCTTCTGCGTCCATTGGGTTGACTGAAACATCTATTAGCGGAAGTCTCACGATGGTCCTTCTCAAATATAGCGACGGCATATAGGTGTTTCTATACGGTCAGGAGCCCCTCGTTCAGCATAGCCAGTCGCTCGGGGTTCAGTTCGCCTCGCACATTGATTGTCGGCACAGGTGGGCGCTGACTCGAAGCTCTCCGACCCATGTACGGAAATGTAGGCTGCTCTCGATATCTTGTCGGAGTGAGAACCTGGTTCGTTTGCGTGAATACATTCTGAGCCACGATGCCAGCACTACCACCGACTACCGCGACAACTATCCTGCCAGAGGGCCTCCTCTGGTCGGCCAATGAGTTGTCACGAAAAACATTGGCGGATACGATATTTCCCTCGTTATCGCCTTCGATCAAGATGCCGTACCCAGCGTTTCCCCACGACCTACCGCCCGTAATCACATTATGCGAACCGCTTACCACCAGACCGGGACCCAAGTTCTTCTCTGACTGCCATCCAGACCCGAGTGAATTGTTAGATGAGAGTAGCTCGATTCCACTGTTCGAGCGCGAGCTGGCTGTCCCAGCACCCCAGATATGAAGATTCAGGATATTCTGGCCCGCCGCCTCGACCCGTATCCCAGAATGCCCAGATATTCCAGCTTCAATGTTCGACCATCGGCCATCGGTCGATGAGTTCTCGCCGTGGACGAGGATATGATGGCGTCCGCTATACCTGAACATCAGCGCGTTGAGGACATTGCCAATTGCGCTTGCTTCCGCACCGATCGAAAGCGCCGTGTCCGGCGAGTCCTCGAAGTGAACGTTGTCCAGAGTTGCATATGCGCTGTTGATGGAGACTGCGGGCGATGACCCATCGCACCTCCTAGAGTTGACCGTCAGTCCCGTCATCGCGCAGAAGGGAGTTCGGATGTCCCACCACGGAGCTGACCCGCGTCCCTCACGGAGGAGTACGGATAATCCGGGTCCCGCGCCCGACAGAGCAACAGGCCTGTCCGGTCGGAGTACATGCGTGTTCCTATCTACATACCGCCCCGGGGGAAAGTAGATCTGGGTGCCCAGCAGTTCGGGCGTACCACTGGCGTGCCGTAACGCAGCTGAGATCGCTTCTGTGTCATTGGCTTGTCCATCACCCACCGCTCCGAAATCACACACGTTCACAATGGAAGCGGTTGCAGCGGACTCGTCAGACGTATCGCCGCTCGGCCCCGCAGTAGGCTCAATCGAACAGCCGGCAGCTGCTCCGAGCGCGCTCAGACCAGCGATCCCAAGTAGCGCACGCCTGGGGGCGACGGGCATCAACCAACCCCTCGGTGCAGATACGTCTGGCCGCCGCGTTGCCTTGCAGCGAATGACTCCGGGTCGCGTCTCAAATCGCGGACCGTATCTGAGAAGTTCAACTCTGCTCTCTCTAGAACCGCTGGAAGCGCGGAAGCGACGCGGGTGCGAATGTCCGACTCTGATTCGATGAGCGCACGCATTGCCTCTCCTAGGCCGGACAGACCCTGCTGGTCAGCCGGGACTAACAGCTCAGAGCAATCCAGTGACGCGAGCAGGCCCTCGAC
Source organism: Gordonia sp. BP-119 (assembly GCF_016924115.1). Lineage (NCBI taxonomy): Bacteria > Bacillati > Actinomycetota > Actinomycetes > Mycobacteriales > Gordoniaceae > Gordonia > Gordonia sp. BP-119. The sequence goes on along the minus strand of NZ_JAFFZF010000034.1, from coordinate 60,945 downwards.
CTTGCCCTGCGTGGCGACCGTGATGGCGGGGGTACCTGAACGTAATGCCATCACCGCTAGGTGCATCCGCCCGGTGACGACGAAACGCGCGCCCTCAGCCAGGCCCATCACCTCAGTGGGACTTAGCAGCGTGTCGACCAGGGTCACTCGCGGGTCGCCCCGAAACTGACTGTGTACCTCTCGCAACACGGCCAGGTCGTCGCCACCGGAACGAATGACGTGTGGAACGAGCACGACACACATGTCCTGCTCCAGCACCTGGCGGATCAGGTCGACATACCGATCGGCACTGCCCTCGACCAGTCTTTCGACGAGACCCGAGGCATTGACCACACAGTACTGTCCGCGCTCATACTGCTGCTCAACCGAGGTCGACTCCGGAACGAGAGTGAACACGATGTCAGCGGTCAACCTGGCCGTTCGTACATCGAGACTTGAAACCCGCTCGTAGGACTCTGGATCGCGCACACATAGGGTGGCGCCAGCATCTGCGCAGCGAATCAGAAGTCGCTCACAGCGCACATTGGGCGCCTCGTTCCAGCTGAATCCCAATACCGTAGTGGTTATGCCTCGCAAAGCAGCAACGGTAGCAATCCGAAGGCGATTAACCGAAGCTAGCTCGCTGTATGCGCCATCCAGAGTATCGGCACCGACAAAATATAGTTTGTCGGCGTTTGTCAGATGACGGTTGAAACGGACCAGGTCTATCCAGTTTCGCATCCATGTTCCGTAGACCAGATTAGGCAGTTCGACGACTAGCGAGTCCCGAGTGTCGAGAAACTCATAGTCCAGCCCCGAGCGCACCTTCATCACAACTGTGGACGCTGAGGGTATCGACTTCATGCAGGCTTCAAACAGTGCCTGGTCGCCGATATTGCCGCCACCCACCGGCGCAACTACCAAGGTGCGGCCCGCACCACGCTCACCGCGGGTGAGACGGCCAGCCAATACCGTCACTCGGATGACCACTTCGCCGACCACGTTCGACGAGTACAGCCAGGACATCAACCGAGATGCCAGTGACAGAGACCTCGTGAGCCCGGGGTACGCCGGAGCCTTTCTCAACGATTGTCGCAGACCCATGTCAGCTCGGCCCTGGACTCAGACACGAGCTGCGAATCGAGTGATGAGACGAGTTCTCCCACAACGCGGGACGTGCCGTCACAATGCTCCCCGAACTGTCGCCACTGAGTGCTTGCCCTGGTCCGGCGCTTCGCCTTCGGCGCGATTGGTGGTGTAAGCCCCATAGGCCTTACCACGCGCTGACTGAAGGTCTCCCAGAACAACTCCATTCACTCGTGCTCCGGCGCGTGAAAGTTCGTTATACGCCGCCGTCAACCTGTCGCTCCTCGTCCAGCCAGCTCTACACACCAGCAGAACGCTGTCAACGCGCTGTGAAAGGACCACACTGTCGACGACTGGTAGCACAGGTGCGGAATCCACAATCGCGACGTCATATTGGCGGCTGATCAGCTCAAAGACTTGCTTCAAGCGTTCGCTCTCCAGTAGTGCTGTCGGATTCGGCGGAGGTGTACCCAGCGCGAGCACGTCGAAATTGCACACCTCGGATCTCTGCACCACGTCCTCGAGCGAAGCGTCCCCGGCAAGCACGTCGCTCAAACCCACGCTGCCGAACAGGCCCATGCGTACATGCACATTCGGGCGTCGGAAGTCGGCATCGATGAGGATGACCTTTCGGCCGGCCTCGGCAAGCGAATTGGCCAGGCCAATTGCAGTCGTCGTCTTTCCCTCCGCCTCGCTCGGGCTGGTTACCAGCACCGTCTTGGACGGCCGGTCCACGTCGCAAAACGCCAGATTCGCACGTAGCTTGTTGTAACTCTCGACGACCAAGAAGGACGACGTACGCGACGAGTCGGACAGCTCCCGGAGGTTGCCCGCATCGTACCGAGGGATGCTCGAGAGCACCGGCAGTGGAATCGCTGCGTCAAGTTCGCTCTCCGACCGGATCTTGCGTGAGTACCGATCGAGCGTAAGCGCAACAACTATCCCGAGGAACAGGCCTCCCAACAGGCCTATCAGGACGTTCTTCGTGATATTCGGAGAGACAGGTTGATCGTTGGGACTCGCCGGTGTGATCACCGTCAGCTTCGCTAGTGGTTGACTTCCAGGACTCGGCGTCTCAAGACCGACCACATACTGAGCGGTCGATGTCGCTACGGCGTTGGCGAGCGACGACGCAGATCCCGGGTCGTCACCGGTAGCAGAAATGAACAGGAGTACGGTATCCGGCCGAGTCGTTGCAGTCAGTCGCTCACGGACGTCGTTCTCATTCCCGCCGACGCCCGGAGTCCCGATGGCGTTTCTCAGCACTTCGCTCGATTTCACCAGCCAGGTGTACGACTCCACTCGCTGCTGAGACGCTAGCGAACCTTGATACGCCGAGTTCGTCGTATCGCTCGTCGCCGACGTGACGTACAAGGTCGCAGTTGATTGATAGACCGGCTTCTGCAGTAGCGAGAACGTCACTGCTAGGACGCCGCCAACAATAGTGACCGCTGCGACTTGCCACCAGTTTCGGCGCAAGGCCGTCAGACTGTCGCTCATCGTCGACATTCCGTACTTCAACGGGGAACTCTCTTGCATCTCTAGCATCCAATCTGTGGATTTAGGGCTCATGTCTGCGCGCCCGCCGCGCGGTCTCAAGATCTGACGCCAATCCGGCCGGCCCCCGTTCGCGTACCACCGGCTTCAACACCCGTACGATAGACAACCGCAGCCGACACCACTGCCGCGACGACCGGCCAAATCGCCAAGGGAACGCCGCGGTTCGTGAAATGTGAATGGACAATGCTCATGCAGACAAGCCCTATCAAAGCCCATGTAACAGGAGCGCACCAGTTCAACTCAGACAGCCGAGATGCTCTCATCGTCCATCTCACCGCCACGGCGATGAGACACAGCTGAATTAGCAGGAGAATCGCACCTCCGCTGACCAGCGTCCGAACCCACTCCGACTCCGGAGACATCCAGTGAAGCTCCGGCGGAGCCCCCTCCTGGCCAATACGGCCATATACGTCCGAACCCCACCCGGTCAGCAGTCGCTGATTCGCCGCTGGAAGCGCTTCCCGAACCCAGACGTCGACTCGAAAGGCGATCGACTCGGGCAACCACGAGTATTCCGAGACCAACCGGCCATCGTTGCTGACCTGCTTGTCAAAGCGAGCTATCAATTGTGGGGCGATCAACACGAGGAGCACAACAGACGGCGCGGCGATCGCGCCGATCATGAAACCGGCACGGTCGCGAAGGCGATACAAGGTGAAGCCGATGATTGCGCACACCACGACGATCGGAGCGAATGTCAAGGTCGCGAGAGCGCCCATAAGGAGAGTGGCCAAGATGAGTGTACGGACGCGTGCCGTCCGGACTCCGCCGTCATCACTCAGTAGCAGCGCGCAGGTTACAGCCGTCATGCACACCAGATAGCCACCAAGAGCCGTCCAGTGACCGATTGTGCTCGTCGCGCGGATCTCACTCCAGCCTCGTTCGAGGCGCCCATTCAAGCCACCGCTCCGTGTATGTTCAGCAAGAACTGCCGTGATCTGACCTATATCGAGCAACTGCAAAACCGCGATAAATGCGACAACAAACGCAGGATAGATCATCGTCCCTAACAGCCCAATGGCGTCACCGACTGACCTTACAACAGCCCTTACCGTCGCATACGCGCACAAAATCACCACCGCGTCTGCAATTGACGCGAGCGGGATAGAGACCGCCAGCGTAGACGCATCAACAAGATCTGTGAAAACGCGTAGGAAAACGTAAAGGGATAGCAGATAATCTACTGACGTCAAGCGGATGTCAAGGAAAGACTTGAAGTCCTTCACGCAGACGTACAGTACTGCGGCGACAACGAAAACCGCGCTCAAGTTCAGCCACGGCGGCACACCGGGAAATCTCACCGCGACAACCGCGGCGCTTGCGCCGATCAGTATGCCTACTATCCGCGGATCTGGAGGAGCGGCATAGGTGGAGCGGTCCACACTCCACATGGAGGCAGTCATTTCGCACCCGCCAACAGCGAGGCCATTTCAGCAACAGTCCCAGTCGTCCTCGACATCGCGGCCGCGACTGTCGACCGAGACGCAGTCGCCCAAGCTAGAAACTCCTGCAGGTCTCGCTTGGTCAGTTCGGAGGTGACACGAGAGAACCCGAAAAGACCAATCGCATCCAAGTGTCCGGAGATCTTCGAATCGTTCTTGTCGGTCAGGCCTATAGGGACGGCTCCTTGGCCGGCGCCGATGATGAGCGCATGCAGACGATCGCCCGCAACTGCAACCGAGTGCCTCATCAACTCACGAACGGTTGCCTCCTGCTCTCGGTGACCGACATCCTCAGGCCAATCCACGAGATCAGCTCCCAACATGCCGGCCAGAGCCTTCGCACGCTCATTGTCCCGTCGTACCTGGACGAAAACAACCGGTCGGAGTCCGTGCGTGGCGCAGAAATCGGCAATCGCGTCGACCGTCAGCGGGCTCCAGAGAGGCCTGTCGTTCCTCGCACACACTGCGAAAATCGTCCTGGAGCCATCCTCATCCTCACGCCACAACGACGGATCGCTTTCCGCGAAAGCCCAATCGCAACCGACTGTTCCACCACCGAACGACCTCGCCGAAGTCACGTCCCTCCAAACCACGCTGCTCGCGAGGCGCGTACTGACGCGGAACACCCCACGAGCAGCAGGTGACGATGCCAGATCGGTCCGAACAGAAATGCCAAGTTTGACGCTCCTACCGCCCCTGAGACATGAGAACGCTTGAAATGGCAGTAATGCCAACTGCGAAACAAGCGACTCGTCCAACCTCATTTCGCCTGGATCAAATATGATCGTCGGCGACTTCTCGCTTCGAATCAGCGCTTGCAGCCAAGCAGCCTTGGAGCGATATAGCCACACTTTCTCGCCGAGCTCCAAGCTTTCGACAAACGAATCCGAAGACCGACCGACGTATATGTGCACTAATTCATCCGACTGCGATTCCAGCGCGTGGTACAAGGAGCGTCGCAACGCAACATCGCCGATGTTGTCCTCTTGTCCGCTGCACCAATAGAAGTAGACACCTTCGGACCTTCGACGATCGACAGCCAGGTTACTATTCATCACTATCAGACCCCTACCATCGCTCGGAAGCTATAGATTTGCTTGAGATCACGCTTGAACGTAGGAACTGCGACGTAAGAAAGAGCCAGAACTAACACGTAACAAGATAGACTCGCACCGATAGTTGCCCACACGCTGAGCGTTACGAATCCCACCAACATTGCAACCACGCCCGCGGAGACATAAACCGCGAATGTCTGTAGAGCCTTGCCCCACATTTCCCCGACCGGCGCAATCGGCGATACTCGCTTCAGCCAAAGTAGCCCCAACGGCCACGCCACAACGGTCGCAGCCGTGTATCCAACCGCGACACCCATCACTCCCCAGTTCGAACCAACAAGGACGGACACCACAAGACTCGACCGGCTCACCAATGCAAATCGAAGGCTTGACCCTGTCAGACCTTCCGAGAGGAACACCCAGTACGTGGCGTAGCTCGCCGTCTGGACCAGCCCCGAAATCGCCAGCACCTGATAGATGGGCGCTACCCCGGCCCATTCCGCGCCGAGTGCTATCTCGATCATCTCGGGCGCCACTGCAATTGTGAAGGTGAAGACCAACAAGACAACGTGAAGAAGCGCCTGCTGGCCGGCCAGCAGATACCTGTTATATCTGGATCTATCTTCTCGAAGTCGCGCCAGAACTGGGAAGACGACCTTGGTGGCTGGCGTGCTCAGCTGCGTGAGCGGAACGGTCAGCAGCTGGTAGGCGCGATTGTAGATCCCCAGAACCTCTGCACCAAAGAATCGTCCAATCACTATGGTGTCGACATTCTTAGAAATAAAGTTCACGAGTTGCGTGCAACCCACATTCCACCCAAACGTAATCAACGATCGTGTACCGACACCCCGAGAAGGCAGGCCGGGAAGCCACCGGGTGGCGACTATGTTCAGCAAGGTCACCACAGCGCTGATACCGATCTGCTGTGCGACGAGGGCCCACAGCCCAAGTCCCTCAAGTGCCGCTACTACGCCTGCCGCCAGCCCTGTAATTGCTGCAATAACATCGATCACGGCGATGGTGGTGAATCGAAGGTCTCGGCTCAGTTGCGCCCTGAACTGGGTTCCTAATCCGCCGAGAACGAAGATGCTTCCGATTGCCACGCATGCAGCGGTCAATTGCGGCTCGCCATAGAACCTAGCAATCAAGGGCGCGAAGGCGGCGCAGACTACGGCCAGCGCCAATCCCAGAGCCGCGTTGATCCAGAACAGGTTGCTTGCCTGACTGCGTGAAATACGCTCTGCCTGTATTGCAGCGGAGGACAACCCAAAATCACGCAGGAGCTCGCCAAGCCCTACTATCACAGCCAAGACAGCGAACAGACCTACCGCTTCCGGCCCGAGTAGCCGAGAGAGGACGATTATTCCTGTCAGTTGCACCAGGAAGCGCACGCCTTGACCTGCAAGCGTCGCTACCGCCCCTCGTGCGGTGTTTCTGCGAATATCGGGAGGCGCAGAAGTCTGATCTGTTTGTGTCGACTGCACTTCAAGCGGCTCTATGTGAACGGTCTCGGCATTGACGGTAGACGTCGTAGTGCTGAAGAGCTATTGCTTTCCAGTCTCTATTGGCAAGATTTGGAACTTCACCGATGCCGCTGGGCTCCGAGTCACGGAGTGCATCGTCAATCACTTCAGAAGTCAGCTCGTCGTAGAGCATCAGCCAGCGCGGCCCTACCTCCTGCTGAATCCACTCGTTCACCTCGGTCCGGGGCGCGAGTACAGGCGTTCCGAGCGACAAGGCGACCATGAGCGATCCGGAGTTGTACATTTCCCGATAAGGTAGGACCACCAGGTGCGCATTAGTAACCTCGGTTACCAGGTCGGAATCAGGCACGAATTCGAACCTCGTACTCACCGAGTTAAGGGCCAAGGCTGCATTTCGAAGTGATTTGGCGCGGTCTGCGAACGCAGACTCCTCCAGCTGTCCGACAATCCGAAGCGTCGCTTTCTCGGCCTCGGCGTACTCGAATTGGTCAATCAAGTCCTGCACGTTCTTGTATGGCTCGATTCTTCCAAAGAACAGCAGATGATTGCGCTGTCGTTGACACTTTTCGTAGGTACTGAATCGATCTCTGTAGTGTCCGTGCCGTATGAGGGTCGCATCCTCGTAGCCGTCGGTAAACGGGTTCAAAGCTATATACCGAGCAACCCGTCGATCGAGACTGGCTATGAGGACAGACTCTGTACGCGAGCCCAAGCGGTGCGGTACACGATTGTGAAGGGTACGAACAACCGGCGTCTTTCTAATTGTCAACCTGGCCAAAAAGAGAACCATCAGGAGGTACTTGACTGCGCGGATACACGGGTTCGAGTGGCGGACCAACCACTCGGGCCAGTGCACGTGAAATACTTCGTAGTCAGCCGTCAGCGCGTTCTTCCATGAGAAGTACACGACGCGCATCTGGTCGGGCCTCTCCGACACAATCTGATCAACAAACCTCGTAGTCCCGTCCGGGGCGTTCAGAGACAGGAGGACCGTGACGTCGTCGTTGCTGCCCGGTCGCTCGCCGACTTCCCTGGTTCCAGCGCCGCCATCTGTGCCCGATCCGCGTGCACTGACTCCCCCATGCCTTTCGGCGGTCGTCGCAGTGCGCGGCCGTGTACTACGCATAGTACTTCCATCCGCCTCGCCGCCAGAGGCTCGAGTCCAGGCACATGCGGCCGTCAATCACGCTCAATCCACGCGCCACAGCAGCGATCTCGGACGGATCGAGTTGGACGAATTCCTTCCATTCGGTAAGGACAAGCACGACATCGGCGGACTCGCAAGCTTCCACGGCCGATGCCGCATAATCGAGGGTTGGGAACAAGCGTCGTGAGTTCTCGACAGCTCTCGGGTCGTACACGCTGACCGAAGCACCCTGTAGTTGGATCTGACCAGCGACGTTCAGGGCGGGTGAGTCACGTACGTCGTCGGACTCTGGCTTGAAGGCGGCTCCCAGGATCGCGACCCGCTTTCCCAGTAGAGTGCCACCGCACACTGTTCGCGCGAGTTCCACCATCCGCGTACGACGGCGCATGTTCACGTTGTCTACCTCGCGCAAGAAGCTGAGAGCTTCAGCAGCCCCGAGCTCGCCTGCCCGCGCCATGAATGCGCGGATATCCTTGGGCAGGCATCCGCCTCCGAAGCCGAGGCCGGCGTTGAGGAACTTCCGCCCGATCCGCTCGTCGTACCCAATTGCGTCTGCAATCGCTTTCACGTCCGCGCCGGCGGCGTCACATACCTCCGCAATCGCATTGATGAAGGAGATCTTTGTCGCCAGAAAGGCGTTGGCGGAGGTCTTGACCAGTTCCGCAGTCGGCGGGTCGGTCACGAGAAATGGCGTTCCACGGTCTATGACGGGCTGATAGACCTCTCGGCACACTTCCTCAGCACGACCGCCCGCGAATGCCCCCAACACGATTCGGTCAGGGTGAAGTGTGTCCGTCACTGCGTAACCCTCACGGAGGAACTCTGGGTTCCAGCCGACCTCTACGACGATGTCTTTCGCCAGGTCATCCGCTCGCTCGGCTAGCCGCTGGGCCGTCCCGACAGGTACGGTCGACTTTCCGAGAATCATCGCGTCCCGTGTCAGCAACGGGACAAGCTCTTCCAGCGCAGAGTCCACGTAGGACAGGTCCGCACTGTACTCCCCCTTCTTCTGAGGGGTTCCGACTGCGATGAAGAAGACGTCCGCGAAATCGGCGGCCTCGGCGTACGAGTCTGAAACGGTGAGCGAGCCCGAATCGATGTGACGCTTTAGTAATTCCGGGAGGCCCGGCTCGTAGAACGGCACGGTGCCTGCTGCGAGCTGGGCTCGTTTCTCGGGCACGACCTCGATTCCCAACACCTCGTGACCTAGTTCGGCCATACAGGCCGCATGTGTTGCGCCGAGATACCCCAGGCCGAGTACAACCATTCGCATCAGTAAGCTCCGTCTTTCGCCACGACTGCCTTGACAGTTCGCCATAGGATGATGAAGTCCTGCATGATCGACCAGTTCTCGACATAGGACAGATCCAGTCGGACCGATTCCTCCCAGGACAGATCTGATCTCCCCGAGACCTGCCAGAGTCCGGTGATGCCGGGCTTGACAAGCATTCGTCGGGCAACTCGACCGTCGTATCGAGCCACCTCTTCTGGAAGCGGCGGGCGCGGACCCACCAGACTCATAGAACCCGTCAGTACGTTGAAGAGCTGAGGAAGTTCGTCGAGGCTGTACCTACGAATGAAGCTCCCGACCCGCGTGACCCTGGGATCACTACGCATCTTGAACAGGACACCTGCACCTTCGTTGAGATCCGCGAGCTCGTTCTTCAGCGCATCTGCGTCCTGAACCATCGAGCGGAACTTCCACATCTGAAAGGGAGTGTTACTGACACCGACCCGCGTTGCCTTGTAGAAGACGGGACCTTTCGAGTCGAGCTTGATCGCGATTGCAACAGCGAGCAGGACAGGAGCGACCACAATCAGCCCGGCGGCCGCAACCAACTTGTCAAGGAGTGATTTTCTGAATCGATTGGCGCCCTCGTAGCGTGGCTTGTCGATGTGCAGCAGCGGCAGGCCCGCAACTGGTCTCACCAACATCCGCGGGCCCGCAACGTCTGTCACTCCCGGAGCCACCAACATTTCGACGTATGCGTCCTGCAGTTCCCATGACAGATCCTGCATCGCCCGATGCCCGATGGCCTCGGCTGAGGCTACAGCGATCGTCGTGGCCCCGGAGCGGTAGACGGCGCGGGTGAGATCGTCGAAATCGCCGAAAACGCGAATCTCCTTGTCACCCACCTGCAAACTGGAACGCATACCGACGTCGCAGGGGGGAAGGCAGACGCCAACTACTTCGAAACCTAGAGACGGGTCAGCAGCCAGACGCTCGATCAACGGCGCCGCCGAGCGTTCGGTTCCCACCACCAGGAGTTGGTCGAGATGACGGCCCTTCTGACGCTGCCAGCCCAGACGCTGCCGCCAACCCCATCTGTTGCCGAGTAAACCAGCGGTCCCCAGTGGGAAAGCGATCGCCAAGAATCCGCGGGCAATATCGAGTTTGAGTAGCAAATCGACTATCGCGAGGATTCCGAATACTGCCAGACACGCGGTTGTTACGCGGCTGTATTCCTCTGAGCCTGAGCCGACAATCCGACGGTCATACGTTCCGGCTGCACGGAGTGCGATCAACCACGCGGCGATGAGTCCCGCTGGTAGGAGAATCGATGACACGCCGAACGGCCCCGACGCCGGCGCCAGACTCCCCGGACCGAACCTGAGAACCTGGGCAAAAGCTACGGCGGCGATGACAATAGCGATGTCCGCGCATCCCAGTCGGCGCACGTAGCGCAGAGTCCACGTCCGCGCGTTTGCTTGACGTCGCGCCAGCGAGTACAACCGTCGGCTCCGGCTGGCGAGCGGTCCTGCAGCACTCTCCTCTATATGACGGCCGGTGCTCACACCGGCCCTCCCCCCTGGTTACCCCGCCCCCCGACCTCTTTCCTGGTCATCGCAGGATGTCCTTTCAGACCTCAGAACTGATCCGCTCGTGCGGAAACGGTGACACACAACCGAAGGATCTGGAGTCTCAAATCCGCGATCTCCCAATGTTCGGGATTGCGTCGCGGCACCCTGATCTTTGCGGCCTCATCCCTCAATGGATGCCCTGACAGTAATGCAGCCCCTACCCCTTAGCAACAGATAGGATCATTAACGCGGGCAGTTAGGATAGCTAATTTATGGCGTTACACCAGCCGGTTGCAGGGTCAGCCACCAGGTCGGCGATGCTATCGAAAGACGTTGCTAGGCAGTGGCTCCTGCGCCTATCGCGCGTCGTAGAGCGCCATCTGCCACGGAAGTCCGTGTAACCAACCGGAAACGTAAGGAACACTGCCAAGCCTAGGAATTCCGTTTCATGTGGTCTTCACGACACCAAAGAAGTCCCAATTTGTTCAAATTAATTGTCTTCGCATATCGTTAATACTTGCTTTTCACGGAGATCCGGTACCCTGCCGCGTCGTTCTGTCACCTCGCGACGCTGGCGTCGTTCTGCACTCTCTAACCGGCCACGCGGCACCTATCCGTCCATTGCACCGTGATCGATCCGCGTCCAAACGCTGGGACAGGTCAGCGACTTAGCAGACAGTTCGAACGTCTGCGTACCCATACCGTCGACAGTAGTACGGTTGCGAAGATCGTTCGGCACGGCGACACGGAGCCACTTCTTCAGCACCACAGTCTTCAGCCTTGCACCAATTCCGTGTTCTGCTGAAGGTCCGCCCATAATGTCCTGATGCCAGATCCGTTCCACTCCCTCGTATTGATGAACCTGCTCTTCGTCGTGGGCGCGTGGTGCCTCGCCCGGCCGAGCTATCCGGCCGCCGCGGCCCTCGCGGCGACCGGCGTGGCCTGGGCACTGTGGAATCAGCCCATCGAGGGGCGCGTGCTGGTGTCCTTCAACATCGAGCACGGGATCACAGAGTCCGACATGTTGTCGGTGTTGGCGGTCGTGATTGCCGTAGCGACGATCTTTCGGTCGCGAGTCAGGAGCCGGCAGCCGAGAGATGGGGTGGTTTCGTCAGCCGGCGATCGCGCAACTCAACCGGCGGTTGGGCGCAACGAGGGGCGACGCGACCGGCGGGGCAGCTCAATCTGCTGGCGTTGATCCCTTGATCCGATAGATCCGGAACTGCGGTTTGCCAGTCGGCGTCGTCACCGTCATGGCGACCGTCGCGATGTCGGCGCCGTCGGCCCAGAGCGTTGGATAGCGAACGTTGATGGCGTCGAGCGAGCCGAGGCCGGTCGGCCGCTGCGTGAGTATGTACTGCACGCCCTGCTCGGCGGGTGCGTTCAGCTTCGCGAAGAAGTCGAAGTCGCTGCGTACGACGAACTGTGCGGGGCGCTCGGACTCCAGCCAGACGCGCGAGACCCCGAAGGTGTCGACGAGAACAGAGCCCTCCGGCAGATTCTGGCTGTCCAGCCAGGCGGCGACGTTGCCCGAGACCTCGCCGAACCAGTAGAACCAGAATTCCGACGGCGGGTGGCGATCGGGCCAGAACGCCGAGCGCAGTCCGTACTCCTCCTTGCCCAGCGCTGGGTTGAGCATCGACGACGCCGTCACCGGTAACGAGGTCGCCAGGACCAGCGCCATCAGGGTGGTGAGGGTGGTCCTTTCGACACACGACCTCCGCAAGCTCCGGTCGCTGCTCAAGGAACGGCGGGTGTCCGACCTCCGCAAGCTCCGGTCGCTGCTCAAGGAACGGCGGGGGTCCAGACTCCGCAAGCTCCGGTCGCTGCTCAAGGAACGGCGGGTGGGCGCAGCGTGTGGGTCACCGGACCCTTCGTCGCTCGTCGACCTCGACTCGCTTCGCTCACTCGGCCCGGCGGCTTTCGCTCCTCGCACCTCAGGGAGCAAAGGGCGCGCGGGCCCGCAGGCTACGAGGACCGCGACGACGATCAGCGGCGTCGATGCCAGGTAGAAGCGGAACCAGCCGAAGGTCGAGCCGAGGATCACCGCGGACATCTGAAACAGCAGAACCGAACCGAACACGACTGCCGGCACCGCGGCGTCGACCCTGCGCAACCGGACCGCGATCCAGGCCACGACCGGCAGCACCGCGAACAGCAGCGGTTGCATGCCGAGCAGGTTCGCGACGATCACCTCCGCCAGCGGACCCGCTCCGACGTCCTCCGCCGAGACGATCCCCGCCGCCTCCACCTGCGCCGAGTTGCCGTACTGCGAGGAGAACTGGGAGAACGCATTCCCGTCGAGGAGCCAGCCGAGGCCCGCCCACACCACGAACGCGAACGCCGTGGGCATGGCCACGATGGTCGCGTCGTGCACACCGAAGCCGGCTCCGGCCCGCCACCCCGCGCGTCCGGAGACTCCTTCGGGACGGTGCCGACGGGTCGACACCACGAACACCCCGACCGCCACACCCGCGGCCGCGGGTAGCGCCTCGTAGCGTGTCAGATACGCCAAACCCAGGGCGACGCCGGCGATGACCAGATCGAGCACACGTGATCGATTCACCCACAGCAGGATTCGACGGCATGTCCACAGCAGGAAGAACAGGAACGGCGCCTCGCTCATCCCCATCCCCGCGTACAGGATGATCATCGGGTTCAGCGCGAACGCCGCGACCGCGATCCAGCGGAGCAGGCGGCCGGCACCGTAATCGAGTGCGATGCGCCGAACCTGCCACCCGGCACCGGCCATGAACAGCGCGCTCATGACCGCACCGGCGAATCCGACGCGACGCAGCTCCGGCCACTGGTTCAGGGGCCAGTGCGACGACAGTTCGACGAGCGGGATCTCGATCAGACTCGGCAACGGATTCCACACGAAACCGATCGCGCCCAGGTGCGGGTCCCGGCTCCAGATGGTGAACCCGGCGTTGCCCACGCGACTGCTCGCGTCGGGATTGATGTATCCGACAGCGAGATACAGGTACGCACCGACCGCCAGATACCCGGCGACCAGACCGGCGAACAGCGCGATACCCCACCACTGCGTCGCGGTGAGCCGTCGACGGCCCTCGGTCACCGGCGGCTGCACACCGACCGCCGGCGACGTGGCGTCGTCGTGAAGCTCGACGGTCATGTAGTCGAGCCGCCAGCGGGACCGCTCGAGCCGCCGAAGCGTCTGCGATACAACATGATCGCAACCGCGACGAGGACTGCGATCGCGACGACGGCGGCGCTGATACCCAGCCACATCACCCAGCTGGTGCCGACCTGGTCGACCTCGGCCTGCGGACCGTCCGCTCGCACGGTCATCAGCTCGGGCTGACCCGCGCGGCCGGCCACCAGTACGTCACCGCGGAGGTTCGCCAGATCTCCCTGCTGGTCATCGAGATACGCAAACAGCGGGTCGACCAGTTCCCACGACCCCGAGGTGCTCACCAACACCACCGTGCGCGAGTTCTGCGAGAACGCCTGGATGGTGCCCAGCCCGTCCGGGATGGCCAGCCGGATCTGTGCCGCGAGGTCGACGAGCGTCGACGAGTCCTCGGTGTTGATCGGCGGATTCAGCGGGCGGGCGTTCGCCGCGTCGGCCACCACGAGTGCGCCGGTGTTGCTGGCGATCGCCTGATCCAGCGGCACCAGCACCGGCGACAGTGCGGTGGCCGAACTACGCTGCACCGACGCGATCAGCTCGGCGGCGGCGTCGAGCTGCGCCGGATTGGTGTTGTCCAGCGCGACCTGAACGGTCGGCTGCCACCCGAGCGGCACCGACGAGAAACCGCCCATCCGAACGGGAGTCGTGCTCGACGACGCCGTCGACGACGGATCGATCTGGAACGTCAGCGGCACACTGCGAGGCGAACACGCGCCCGGGGCCGGCTCGTAGGACACCCGGAACTCGAGCGGCTCGTTGGCCGCCACCTGCGCGGCAGGGATGGTGAACTGTGTGTCCAGCGATCCGGACGCATCCAGCGCACTCGTGTGCAGGATCTCTCCGCCGGTGACGGCCATGACATTCGCGCGCTCGTCGTCGCGGACCGGGGTGTAGCGCGCCTTCAGCGCGACGTCGACCGCGCCGGGCCGACCGAGGGCGAGGATCGTCGGATCGAAACCCGGTACCAGCGAGGCGGTTCCGAGAGCCTCCACCGACAACCGATCGGAGAACTCCCCGAAGGTCACCGAATCCGAACCCTGCACCTCGCGGTCTCCGACGGATTCGACTGCAGCAGCGTCTGTCTGGGCAAGATCGGTCAGCCCGTCGCGGAAGAGCGCCACCTGATCGGGCAGGGAATCCTGATCACCGCTGATCACCAGCGCAGCCCCGGGCTGCCCCGCACGTTCCAGACGGACACTCCCCGGGCCGCCCTCCTCGCGGATCACGACCGCGCGGTCGAGCGGACTGGCCACACGCGGCAGCCGGGCATCTGCCGACTCCACCACGTCGATCGCAACACGCTGTGGGCGATAGTGATCCGCGACAGCGGCGACGACGCCGAGCGTGGTCTGCGCGGCCGCGGCACTCGGGTGCTCCGGGGTGTACACGGTCACCCGGTTGACCACGGTCCCGAACACATCCTGAATGGTGGAAGGCACCGTCGCGGCGCCCCGGAAGGCGACGTTCAGGCTGGTCAGCGCGACCTCCGGCACCGGTCCGCACACCGAATCGTCGGTCCCGTTGCGCAGCGTCAGTCGCAGATCCGCACGGCCGTTGTCGCCCACGGGCACTGCGGTCAGCGGAACGGAAAACGCGGTGCTGAGCTGCCGCGGACCGAACCTCGGTACGACGACGGTGCCGATGATCGTGCCGTCGGTGCGGGCGACCTGGATGAAGGCGTCGGTCACGTTGGTCGCCGACGCCACCACACCGGTCAGCGTGGTCGGTGACATGCCCTGCGGCACCGGAATACTCACTCCGACCGGAACGTCGGCGCCGTCGATCGTGACCGAGGTGCCCATTCCCAGTTGCCGCCAGTTGAGCGTCGTCGTGCCGTCTCCCGGCGCGGCCGCGGCCGGAGCCACGGCTCCGAGCCCGACGGCCAGCGCCACGAGGGTCGCCCCCAGGAGGCGTCGCAGGCGGACAGCACTGTTGCTAGACATTCTCAGGACCTTTCGGAGGTCGGGACACACCGGGCATGGCCGAGAGTCCGTGCACGGTCTTCTCCCAGTAGGAGGGCTTGTAGATGAGCTGCGCCATGCTCTTGATCGCAGCCATGGACTGAAGGAACCAGTAACCGGGCACGAGCAGCGCGGCGCCGAGTAGGTAGGGCTTCCCGAGGGTGCGGGTCGACACGACGCCCAGCATGATGGTCGACAGGTTCCCGACGGTGAACATCAGGACGCACAGGTAGTAGATGGGCCCCGGGAACAGGGAGTGCATGAAGTCGGGCTTGCCTGCGAACCAGATCAGCAGCAGCGTCCAGAACAGCAGGTTGAGGGTGTTGGCTATCGGCATGCCCGCGGTCAGGTTCGAGATCCTCAGGGCCGGAACGAGTCCGAGTTCGCGGACCATCTCGACCGGGTGACGGGTGTGCACCAGAAAGGTCTGTAGATAGCCCTTGTACCACCGGGAGCGCTGACGCACCCAGTTCACGACGTCGGCGTTCGCCTCTTCGCCGGTGAGCGAGTCCAGGACGACCGTGCGATACCCGTAGCGCGCCAGCCGGATTCCGAGATCGGCGTCCTCGGTGACGTTGTAAGCATCCCATCCGCCGACCTCCCGCAGCACATCGGTGCGGATGTGGTTCGACGTCCCGCCGAGCGGGATCACACACTTCGACGCACTGAGCGCGGGGAGCATGTAGGAGAACCACTGGTCGTACTCGATGGCGAACCACCGGGTCAGGAGATTCTCGCGCTCGTTGTAGTAACCGAGCCGCGCCTGCACGGAACCGACCTCGGGCGGACTGGCGGCGAAGACGGCTGCCGCCCTGCGTAATTGCAGCGGGTCCGGGATGTCCTCGGCGTCGTAGATGGTGACGATGTCGCTGCGTTCCGACGGCAGGCTCATGGCGACGTTGCACGCCTTGGGTTTGGTCCGGGGCTCGCTCGGCGGGACCAGCACCGGGGTGATCCCGTCCAGATCGGCGTGTTCGACAGCCGCCCGGGTCTCGTGGTCGTCGGCCTCGAGGACCAGCAAGATGTCGAGTTTGTCTGCGGGATAGTCGATCTTGCCGACACCGGCGACCAGGTTGGCGACGATCTCGGGTTCGCCGTAGACCGGCAACAGCACGGTGTAGACCGGCAGGTCGGCGTCGGGAATCGCGCGGGCTTCGTCGTCGGACACCCGCAGCACTCCCCTGCCGGACATGCCGCGGGTGACGAGCACGAACTTGTCGACGCTCGAGACCAGGAAGTACAGAGCGCAGATGCTCAGGATGACCGCGAGTGAGACCCGCCAGGTCAGGAGGAACGCTGCCGCGGTGACGATCGCGAGCACGACGAGGCCGAGACGCTGCCTGCGGCTGAACGGATGTCGTGCCGACAGGGTGGAGACATGCCGCGCGTCGGTGACCGGTCCCGCGTCGGGGGTGGTCACCGAGCTGGTCGTTCGACGGCGTCGATCATCGACCACGCGAGATCGGTCAGCGCGACATCGAGGTCGGAGTCGTCGACGGGGTCCGGGGTGTCGTCGCCACCGCGGATGAGCCAGCTGATGGGTTCGGCGACAGTGGTGGCATAGCTGGGCGGTTTCGGCTCCGCGACGTTCGACGATCCCGGCTGATCACGCGCGGCCATCAGGTAGACGGCGATGTAGCGCTCACCGGCCGGCGTGGGAACTCGCCAACCCCAGAATCGACCGGTCCATAGTGTTTGATCCGAGGTACGGACCGACTCCAGGGTGTTGGCGATGCTGCCGAGCCGGGTGTGTCGGCCGTCCGAAGAGGCGGGAGTCGAGTGGATCGTCGCCGGCGGCACCGCCTCGTACCAGAGACCACGGCGGTAACTGGAGAAGCGGCCCAGATCGGCGGTGGAGAACACGTCGAGATAGGCGGTGGACAGCGGCCTGTTCTCCGGACCGGTCTGCCCCGTCGTGACGCGGTACCGGCGCACGTCACCGTCGGACCCCATGACCCGGGGACCCCAGTCGAACACCTCGGGCTCGGTGATCCCGATACCCAGCGTCCGCAGCTGCTCGAGCCACTCCTCGCCGATGGGGGGTGACACCACGGGTTTTGGTGATTCCGGGGCGAACGGGGTGACCGCCAGGATCACCAGTGCCACCAACCAGGCCGACGCCAGGGTGGCGATGGACTGCTTGGGCAGGCCGGCGCGTGCCGAGCCCGTTCTGCCTAACCGGAGTCGTACGACGATCGCGATCGCGGTCACCGCACCGGCGGGAACCGTGTAGGCCAGGACCGGGATGTCGTGGAGTACCGCAACCAGCACCGCGCCGCCGACGCCGGACAGCGCCGCGGTGGCGAGGGCGACCCGCGGGTGCCGACGCAGCGCCATGTACGTCACGACGAGGGCAATCGCCACGGACAACGCGCCGAAGGCGACGGTGGTGCCGCCGAGCACCTGCCCCATCAGCAGGTAGTTCGGCGGGAAGCAGGTCAGCAGGAACAACCAGATGAGGTAGTCGCGGACGACACGTCGGATCCCGAAGACCACGATCGACGCCGCGAACACCCAGATGAGGAGCGGGATCAGATCGGCGTGCCAGAACGCCGCGACGGCCGGAATCCGCGGGATGACCAGGGCCGCGGTCAGTCCGAGCGCTCCGCCCACGACGACGACCAGGATGCGGTCGAACTCGCCGTCACCGATCTCACGGCCCCGCGACGAGACGTCGAGACCGAAGGCGATCATCAGACACCACAGGGGTACGAATAGCAGGAATGCCGTCGGCGACCCCTGACGGAGCGCGTCGAACTCGGCAGCGATGGCCGGCGCGAACGCCAGCATGCCCGCACCGATCGTCGACGCGTACCGGGCGCCCATCGACATCTCACGCGGCGCGGTCAGCGTCGCTCGCCATCCGCGTCGGCCGTTGTCGCGGCCTCCGGGTGACGCCAGGTGCGCGTCGACCTCCGCATGTCGCGGTGTCGCGGACGCGACAGAATCAATAACAGTCATGAGCCCTCCCCAGGACGGCGCCTGAGCAGTGGGCTCCAACGCCAGACGCGGCTCCGGTGCCAACCCTGCGGGCCTCCCCTGGCAACTGAATCGCGAACTGAAGAAAGAGTAACGCTAAAAGAAAAGTTGATGGAGCGCATCGGTCGCATGGAATTCGTGAGCCGCAGCCGAGTCGGTGCTGGATGAGGGTTCGACGCGGGGTCGAGGCGACTCTTATTTTTGATTGTGCTACAGCTTATTTGGGGCATTTATCGCGTCGTCCGGGATCGCCGACTGGGCCGCGGCATGGTCCGAAAGTCACGCGACTTACGGCACGAATTTGTAGTTGATGTCACACCCGAGAAAGTGGGTCACCTGACCGTGTCGCAACGCTAAAGACGCTGCGCTGCAGCTATTCACAAACGATCCATGTGGTTCGGCAACAATGTCGAGACATTCGGGTGGTGCGGCCACTGCGGAATATCATCAACAAGCATTATTTGTCAGTCAGCAGTCGCAGCGGGATCGTCGTGAGTCCATTCGCGAGACCACGTCGACGTCACGTGGTGCTACTGCGTCGACTTCTGGTCGTTTGACAACGGCGGTGTTGGCGCTCTGCGTCCCCGCGACCGGACCAGCAGACCTCGACCATCCACGTCAATGACAGTGATCGGTCGGCGCATCCACCGTCATCGACTGCGCCCCCCGCTTTTGGGCCCACCGATTTGACACGGGTGCATCAGCCGACGCGTCGGACCGCTCGTCAACCTCGTGAGGGACGACCCTCGGGCGGCAGCCCGGCCGTTGCACCCGTCGAACCTGAGGACCCGTCGGCGCGGTCGGCGTGGCAGGCGGCATCGCCGACAACGGGGACACCTGGCGGCACTCGGCACGGCACGGCGCCGCTTACACCATCGACCGCAGGCCGGTCGGCCTGGCGGGCTACGGCGGACCCGCTGAGCGCAAGGAGGCCTACGCGCCACTCGCGCAGGTGTCGCCGAACTTCGACCTACCGGCCACCGCCGATCTCTGTGGGGATGACGAGCACCGAGTGGGCGTTCGTCTGCATCACGAAGGCCGCTAACTGACCGCCCGTGGGGCTCGTGGCCATGGCGCTAATCACCAATTCTGGGCGCGAACTTGAAACGGGTGTGACTGGAGTCAACTACTGACAACAGTTACCACACTGTCGACGAAAAACCCTGCACAGTCGATGAATTCGCAGTTCCCGGCTTGTGGAAACTCCTCGAAATCGAACGAATGTTCCTGTACCTTGGAGTCATGCCAGCGCTCGCCACTCTTCTCGATCAGCTCATCGAGACCACCCCACCCGCCGACGATCCCACGGGCCGATCAACATTCGACGCGCTCGAGACGCTGCGCTTGATCCGCAACACCGTCGACCACCAGATCGTCACCCACGCAGCACAACTCGACGAACTCGGCGTCGCTCAGAAAGCCGGCAGCACCACCAAGAAATTGCTGATCGAGTCAGGCCATGCACCGGCCGCTGCTCTTCGCACCATGCGCAGTGTCGACACCCTGCCGACGTTGCCCGCGCTGGCTCGTCATGCCGCCGATGGGAGACTGGCAAGCGAAGTCGTCGACGCCATCATTCGCGGAATGAACCAGATCGAAAAGTGCTGCGCCGAAGACATTTCCGATGACGAGCGCTCCCGGTACGAGATCGAGCTCATCGGCCAAGCGCTCTCGGGCGCGACGCCGACAGAAGTGCTCAAGTTCGCCCGAGCCGTCGCCAACAGCCTCGCCGACGTCTCCGGCACCGATGTACCGGCAGCCGACGACACGTCTCTGAACACGGTCAATGCCCACACCACCGACGACGGCCGCGTCGAAATCCGCGCCGACCTCACCCAGGTGGTCGGCGAGAAGTTCCTGGCGATGATCGACGAACGATCGTGTCCACGGCCCGAACCCGACGGAGCCGAGGATCGGCGTACCGCTGATCAGCGTCGCGCTGATGCGTTCGAGTTGATCCTCGACCAAGCCGCGATCGGCGCGACCATAGATACCGTCGGAAGCCCACGCACGCAACTGATGCTGACCATCCCCGCCACCGGAGACCCGGCAACACTCCCGTGGACCGGGTCGATCACCCAAGCCACGGCGAAACAGGTCTCCTGCGACGGATCGCTGACCGAGATCATCCTCGACAGTGAGGGCGTACCACTGCAGATGGGTCACACCCACCGGTTGTATCCGGCACACCTCCGCAAAGCGATCATCGTCCGCGACACCTGCTGCATCAAATGCGGTGCACCACCGTCACATACACAGGTGCATCACATCAAGGCGTGGGCCGACGGCGGACCCACCGACCTCGACAACGGCTGCCTACTCTGCCAGCGCTGCCACACCCAAGTCCATCACCACGGCTGGGACATCGTCATGGGGTTCGACCGACACCCCTGGCTCATCCCACCCGCCAGCATTGACCCGCAACGCCGACCGCTACCCGCCTACAACCGACGCACCATGCGACTCGACGACGCCGCCTGACCACACCCCGCCAGAGACCAACAGACTTTCGCGTAGCACCTTCCGCACCCGGGTGATGCCCGGGACCGCATCCGTCCATTGACAACTCCACAGTGTGAACGGCGGCCTCCTCAGTGAGCCGCCACCGATGCTCGATCGCGGGGCGCCACGGCGTCGAGCGCCTCGGCGAACGGTGGGATGAAGTAGCGCGCGCCGAGGACGCAGCAGGCGTGCCCGCCGTCGACCTCGAAGCGCTGTGCGCCGGGGATGCCGTCGATCAGCAGCTGCTGCCGTTCGGGCTCGACGACTCGGTCGCGGATGGAGACGACGACGGCGGTCGGGACGTCGACCTCGTGGAGCCAGTCGCGAGAGTCGAACTCCCCCAGCCCGTTTCCGAAGTCACCTAGGTGCGACAGCGGCGTCGAGAAGAACTGTCGAAGGGCCCAGATCGAGGTGTGTGAGGTCGTCTTGTTCAGACTCTTCTCGGACACCCGCGGCAGGATGCGGTAGACGGGGCGGAGGATGCGTCCCATGCGTTCCGACGACGCGCGGTGCCGGGGATCGTGCGTGCTGAAGTACGGACCGGTCGAACAGAGCACCAGACCGGCGACACGTCCCGGATGGCGTCGCCACACCAGCTGGGCGATGCCGCCGCCCATCGAGAACCCGGCGACCGTGAACCGGTCGATACCCAGGACATCGGCGAGGGCGACGACGTCGTCGGCGCAGTCACGGAGGTCGAAGGTGTCGGACTCGATGCCGCGGCCGTGCCAGCGCGCGTCCAGGGTGATGACGCGATAGCGGTCGTTGATCGCCGGGATCGTCGGGTACCAGCAGAGCAACCCGGTGGTGAGCACCGAATGCAGGAGGAAGACGGCGGGTGCGTCGCGCGGGCCCGAGTCGGTGACGAACGCCCGCCCGCGACCCGGGAGGTCGACCATCCGGCCCTCCGGGATGTCCCGAGCCGGGTACGGGGTGAACACGTGGCGGATGGGCGCGCGCGGTGCCGTGAACGAACTCGGGGATCACGCCACCAACCGTACGTGAGATGCTGATCACATGATCGACATCGCCCGTCCGAAAATCGAGGGGTCGATCGCCGTCGCCGACGGTGATCGTCGGATCGGATTCGCCGAGTACGGATCGGCCACCGGACGGGCCATCGTCTGGTTACACGGCACCCCCGGCGCGCGGCGCCAGATCCCCGTCGAAGCGCGTGCGTACGCGCTCGAACGCGGAATCCGCCTTATCGGACTCGATCGGCCGGGCGTGGGGTCGTCGAGCCCGCATCGGTACGACAACGTCGCCGCCTTCGCACCCGACCTCGCCGAGGTCCTCGAGGCACTGGGCATCGACGACTTCGCGATCATCGGGCTGTCGGGCGGCGGGCCGTACGCACTCGGGGTCGCCCACGCCATGCCCGACCGGGTGACGGCGGCGGGCATCCTCGGCGGTGTCGCGCCGACGGTCGGACCCGACCGCATCGAGGGCGGGGCCATGCGACTCGGCACGCTGCTCGCACCGCTCGTCAGCGTGGCCGGCGCGCCGATCGGCCAGGTGCTGAGCGTCGCCCTCGGCTTCGCCCGGCCGATCGCCGAACCAGCGATCTCCATCTACGGTCGACTGTCCCCGCAGGCGGACCGAGAACTGTTGGCGCGCCCCGAGTTCCGGGCCATGTTCCTCGACGACCTGCTCCACGGCGGAAGCCGACGCATGAACGCGCCATTCGCCGACGTCGTCGTCTTCGCGCGGGACTGGGGCTTCCGTGTCGGCGACGTCACGGTGCCCGTGCGCTGGTGGCACGGCGACGCCGACCACATCATCCCGTACGCCCACGGCGAGCACATGGTGTCGCTACTCCCCGACGCGAAGCTGTTCGAGATGCCCGGCGAGAGTCACCTCAGCACCCTGCACATGGCGACCGACATCATCGACGAACTCCTCGCGCTGTGGGACCAATCGCGACCGCCGATGGGCGAGTGATCCGCGGGTAGCGCAGGGTCGATCCAACCCCCGCTGGTCGAGCAGCGTCGAACGAGCGCAGCGAGGCCGCCGCGCCCGTCGAGGCCACCTGGTGACCGACGTCGTGAACCGGACGAGTGGCTTCGACACGGCGCCTCGCTGCGCTCGGAGCCGGCTCAACCAGCGGGAAAGGTCACCTTCTCGACCAGCGGGAAAGGTCGCCCTCTCGACCAGCGGAAAGGGAGCCGAGGGAGACGCTCCAGCTCAGAGCGGCGCGGTCGCCGACAGCCCGGCCGCGAGGCCCAGCGCCACGGCCATGATCGCCAGTTCGACGACAGCCGCGCGCACGGAGGCGGGCTCGCTGCTGCGATGCCGCTGCACCGCCGGTAGCCAGCGTCGTCGGTGCCAGACGGCGAGACCCACGAGGACCGCGAGCACCGCGGCCTTGGCGAGCAGGATTCGGCCGTAACCGCTGCTCACCAGGTTCGCCGGACCGTCGACCTCGATCAGGCCGGAGATCAGGCCGGTCACCGTGAGGACCCCGACGGCCCAGGGCGCGCGCCCGGAGAAGACCGGCAGACTGCGCGCCCACCCCGACCGGCCGCGCACCGAGAGCAGCATCGCCGCGAGCAGTCCACACCACCAGGCCGCGGCCAGCGCGTGGGCACCGATGAGGAACGGCCCCCACGAGTCGTTGCCGGCGTGACCGGCGATCGAGGTGGCCAGCACCCCGATCGCCGCGAGCGCTCCGACCACGAGCACGGGGATCTCGATCCCCGTCAGCAGGTCCAGCACCACCCACGCGAGGATCAGGACCCCGGCCACCAGCGCCACCATCTCGGGCGCACCCGAGAACAGCACGTCGCCGAAGTCGCCGGCCTTGACGTCGAGCACCTCGACACCCGCCCGATCGGCCGTCCGCACCCAGGAGCTGACCAGCACGGCCAACACCCACACCCCGGCCAGCAGGCCGATCACCCGGGTCGAGGGCTCGGCGTCGACCGTCGGGAGCGCCCCCAGACCGAGCAGCGTCACGGAGACACCGAGCGCGAGGGTCGTGGGCACGGCGACCAGATCCGGACCGTCGGGACGGGCGAGCAACCAGCTCACCACGAGACCGCCGGCCAGGGTCATCGCGAGGATCAACCCGTTGCGGACGGTCATCAGGTGTCAGCGCCGCGTCGAGGGTCGCCGGCTCAGCCAGAACACCACGCCGAGTCCGGCGATCAGGACGACCGCGGCGCCGGCGATGAACCACCACACCGGGATTCCCTCGTCGGATGACGCATCGACCGCTTCGATCGCCGGACCGGGTTCACCGTTGCCGGCGACCGCGAGCTCGAACGTGCGCTGTCCGCTGATGACGTGCCCATCGGCCGAGGTCACCCGGTAGTTGACGACGTACTCACCGGCCGGGCCGAGTTCGCGCACCCCGACACGCAGGTTGGGGCCGTCGACCGTCGGATCGCCGTTCTGCCAGTAGTGGTCGTCGGGCCCGACGACGTTGAGCACCGCATAGGACGACTGGATCGGCTCGTTGAAGGTCAGCGTCACCGTCTGCGGACCGGACTGCAACGTCGCCCCCTCGGCGGGGTCGGAGGACACCAGCCGCGAGTGCGCCGCCGCCGGGGCTGCCGCCCACGATCCGACGAGCCCGAGACACAGCAGCGTCGCGAGGACCAGGACGACGCGTCGAACCGGCGCGCGACGGTCAGGCATCGCCGCCGCCACGACCGTTGCGGCGCAGCGCTGTCAGCGCCGCGACGCCGATGACCGCGCCGAGAGTGCCGACCACCAGGCCGATCCCACCGAGCCAGCGCGCGGCGGAGTCCTCAGACGATGCCGATGACTCGGAGGTGTCCGATGAGTCGGCGGTGTCCGATGAGTCGGCGGTGCCCGTCGTCGAGGCGGCGTGCGAGCCGCCGTGATGCCCGTCGCCCGTGGCCGGGGGCAGGGTCAGCGTCGGTGCGGGCAGCTCCGGCTCGGAGCCGTCGTCGGGGGTCGGTTGACTCCAGTCGGCGGTCTCACCGTCGGCGTAGGTCTGCAGCGCGGGGAGTTCGACGGTCTCCTGCTCGGGGAACGGTCCGCCGGAGAAGCGGAACTGACCGAACTGGCCCACCGGCACGCCGGGCGAACCCGGGTCGGCGGTCCAGGTGATCTCGGTGACCTTGTCGTCCTTCTTGGTGACGACGGACTTCCAGCCGGGCATCACCTCCGGGCGGGCCGAGGTCAGCCCGGGCAGCGTCACCCGCAGCGCGGTCGTGGCGGCGGCGTCGGACTCGTTGGGGACGACGAAGGTGACGACGCCGTACCCGCCCTGGGTGACCGTCGGCGCGTTGGCGGTGACGTGTGCCGACGCGGCACCCGCACCCGCGAAGGAGGCGAGGCCGACGAGGGCGACGGCGGTGGCGGGCGCGGCGATGCGGCGGGCGATCGTCGCCCGCGGGGAACTGAGCTTCATGGAGTGTGTCTTTCGATGGTGTCGGGACCGGTCCTCGTGGACGCGTGCATCGACCCCACACCGTTCTGGTCTGGGGCCCGGGCGCGTCAGGAGACGGCCGGTGGTCCGCGAACGCCGGTGCCGCACAACGCAGGTGCGGCCGGAACACAAGGCGGCGTCCAGAACACCGGAGCGGCCGGATGTGCCGCGACGGCGACCGGTGGCACCAGCGATCGGATCACCGAGCCGATCGACGCCAGGAGATGGGCACCGGCGACGATTCCGACCGCGCTGAGCGGGATCGCCACCAGGTGGGTGAGGAGCATCGGCAACGTCGACGCGTCGTGGGCTGCGTGCCCCGCGTCGAGCCCGAGAGCCCAGTGACTCGCCGCCTGGGCAGCGGACAGGACCAGCGTGGTCGACGCCGCCGCCGTCGTGAGCCGTCCCCGACGCGGCGCGAGCAGCATCGACGCGACCACGCCGATCGCGGCGCTCAGCAGGACGCCCGACGAACTCGGCATCGCCCCGCTCGCCGCACCGTGCGCGGCGACCGCGACCGCGGGAACCACACCGGCCGCGGCGACGCGCGCGAACGCGTCGGACGGTCGGGCGGTGCGGGACATGGGGCTCATAGTAGTTGCGCGGACTGGGCCAACCCCGACCCCGGTGTCGTCGGGCGGTGACAGAATCGACCCCATGTCGGATGCAACCCTCGGTGTGGAGGTTCGTGAACTGTCGTCGCCCGACGAGCTCGAGGACCTGCTGCGGATCTTCGACGACGTGTGGCGGCCCGATCCGACGAACCGGCCCGTGGGGACCGACATGCTGCGGGCGCTCAGTCACGCCGGCAACTATGTGGCCGGCGCCTTCATCGGCGACCACCTCGCCGGCGGCAGCGTGGCGTTCTTCGGTGCGCCTGTCGGCGAGACCCTGCACAGCCACATCACCGGGGTCACCCGCCGCGGCCGCGGCCATCAGGTGGGTCATGCGCTGAAGATGCACCAGCGTCGCTGGGCGTTGGAACGCGGACTGTCGACGATCACCTGGACCTTCGATCCCCTGGTCGCCCGGAACGCCTACTTCAACCTCGCGAAGCTCGGTGCGACGCCCGTGCACTACTACGAGGATTTCTACGGCGAACTCGGTGACGAGCTGGGCGGCGACGCCGACTCCGACCGGGTGTTGGTGGCGTGGGACCTGAAGTCCGCCGCGCCGTCGGTGCCGGACGGGTCGTCGAGGTCGGAGGGGTCGGTGGAGTCGGTGGACGAGGCGCTCGCCGGTGGGGCCGTGTCGGTCATCGACGTCGACCGGCCATCCCATCCCGTCGCGCACCACGAGCGCATCACACCGGATGCCGGCGCCGTCGTCGAGGTTCCGCGTGACGTCGAGTCGATGCGGGTCAGCGCGCCGCTCGACGCCGCCCGGTGGCGGATCGCGCTGCGAGATGCGTTGTCGCCGTTGCTCGTCGAGGGAGACGCGCGTCGGGCGGTCCGGTTCCTGCGGTCGGGACACTATGTGTTCGGACCGGCCGGTTCGGGGGCGCGGTGACGGAAGTGGCGCGTCCGCTGGAGCTGGCCCCGGCAGACTGGCACGGATATCCGCACACGCTCGCCGACGTGTTGCCGGCGGTGGCGGGTGCACTCGGGGTCGCGTCCGAGGGTGCGGGACCCGTTGTTCCGCCCAGCGACTCGGTGGTGCTGCTGCTCATCGACGGCCTGGGCGCGACCCTGCTGGACGACTACGCCGAGGATGCCCCGACGCTCAGGGAACTGACCTCGACGACGCTGCGTGCCGGGTTTCCGGCGACCACCGCGACCAGCATCCTGAGCCTGACGGGCGGGACGTCGTGCGGAGTGCACGGGATCATCGGGTACAGCTTCCGCCCGGGTGACGAATGCCGGACCCGCGGGTCACGACGAGTGCTCAACTCGCTGCGCTGGACGCTAGACGACGCCTCCGGACCGTCGGCCTTGATGACCTATCCCCCGGCCCTCGTACGCACCGAGCGTGGGAGTCTCGAAGAGCTTGCCGCAGAGGGTGTCCGGGTCACCTATGTGATGCCCGGCGAGTTCCGCGGAACCGGCCTGACGATGGCGGCCTTCCGCGCGTCGGGACAGTTCCTGCCAGCCGTGACGCCCGACGGCATCCGCGACGCCGTGCTGACCACCCTGCGGCGTCGGAGTCGGCATCGGCGTTTCGTGTATGCCTACTACAGCGAACTCGACATGGCGGGCCACATCCACGGCCCGGGGTCGGCGGAGTGGCTGGAGAAGTTGCGCATCGTCGAACGGCTGGTCGCCGACCTTGCCTCCGAACTGGGCGATGGCACAACACTTCTCGTCACCGGTGACCACGGGATGATCACCGCCGACCGGGCGATCGACATCGACACCGCCCCCGCCCTGCTCGACGGAGTCGACGCGGTGGCCGGCGAGGCGCGGGTCCGGCACGTCTATGCGACACCGGGATCGGCCGACGACGTGCTGAGCGGTTGGGCGTCGTATCTCGGCGACGCCGCGCACGTGGTCTCGCGCGAGCAGACCATCGACGAAGAGTGGTTCGGACCGATCGTCAGTGACGCTGTGGCACAACGCATCGGCGACGTCGTCGCCGTGGCCCGCGGCGCCACCACCCTCACCCGCAGCAAGCGCGAGACGATGGAGTCGATGATGCTCGGCCACCACGGCGCCTGGACCACCGCCGAGCAACTCGTTCCGCTCATCGTGGCCCAACCTGCTCCCTGATCCGAAAGAACGACCTGCCCCCGCTCCTCAGCTCAGGGAGCGCCCGGAGCTTGCGGACGGCGCGGCCAACCACCGCTCCCTGAGGAGCGCCCGGAGCTTGCGGACGGCGCGGCCAACCACCGCTCCCTGAGGAGCGCCCGGAGCTTGCGGACGGCGCGGCCAACCACCGCTCCCTGAGGAGCGCCCGGAGCTTGCGGAGGGCGCGTCACGAAGGGTCTTCGCAACCCGACTGACCAGGACCCTTCGTGACGGCCTCCGCAAGCTCCGGGCTCCTCAGGGAGCAGAGGTAAGGCTCGCCCCGAGCACAACGAATTCTTACGAAGTCCACGACGGCCGCCAGGCCGCAGATACTGAGGAGCCCGCCCGTAGAAGACGGTTGACGACCCAGCGCGCCACCCTGCGGAGACGACTCTGAAAGTTCGTCCCCCTCAGCATGATCGAAGGGCATATCGCCCTTCGAACGCACTCAGGTGGAGGAGTTTTCGGCTACACTCTCGCGCGCGCCCGAAGTCGACTGTCAAGCGCGAGATTTTGTGATCGGCGGCCCCTGCTCAACGGGAACCAGCTCAAACACCTCAAACTCAGTCGGTCGAAGGCGCGCCAGAACTAGAGAGCTGTGCGACTGAAGTACACCACTGTTGACGATCTGCGCACAGTCAACGCGAATAGGCGCTCATTAGACGACAATTGCTGCACAGTAGATGAATTCGAGCTTCTGGCCTGTGGAGAAACCTCGAAATCGAACGCATGTTCCGGTACCTTGGAGTCATGCCAGAGCTCACCACGCTCCTCGATCAACTCATCGACACCAGCCCGCCCGCCGACGACCCAACAGGCAGAGAAACACTCGACGCCCTCGACACGTGGCGCCTGATCCGCAACCTTGCCGATCATCAGATCGTCACGCACGCAGCGCAACTCGACGGCATCGGCGTCGCACAGAAAGCCGGCAGCACCACCAAGAAGCTGCTGATCGAGTCAGGCCACGCCCCGGCGGCCGCTCTTCGCACCATGCGCAGTGTCGACGCCCTGCCCACTCTGCCGGCCACAGCGCGGCATGCCGCCGACGGGCGGCTGTCCAGCGAGGTCGTCGACGCCATCGTCCGAGGCATGCACCAGATCGACAAGCGTTGTGGTGAGGCGCTTTCCGACGGTGACCGATCCCAGTACGAAACCGACCTCATCGCACAAGCGTTGTCCGGCGCGACCCCGACACAGGTCCTAGAACACGCCCGCGCGATCGCCAACGACCTCGCCGACACCTCCGACACCGGCCTTCCCGCGGCCGACGACCCATCGCTGAACGCGGTCACCGCCCACACCACCGACGACGGCCGCGTCGAAGTACATGCCGACCTCACCCAGGTCGTGGGCGAGAAGTTCCTGACGATGATCGACGAACGGTCCTGCCCACGGCCCGAACCCGACGGCACCGAAGATCGTCGCACCGCCGAGCAACGCCGTGCCGACGCTTTCGAGTTGATCCTCGACCAAGCAGCGATTGGCGCGACCATCGACACCGTCGGAAGCCCACGCACGCAACTGATGCTGACCATCCCCGCCACCGGAGAACTCGCAACGCTGCCGTGGACCGGGACGGTCAGCCATGCCACCGCGAAACAGGTCTCCTGCGACGGATCCCTGACCGAGATCGTCCTCGACAGTGAGGGCGTACCACTACAGATGGGTCACACCCGTCGGTTGTATCCGGCACACTTACGCAAAGCAATCATCGTCCGCGACGCCTGCTGCATCAAATGCGGTGCACCAGCGTCACATACCCAGGTCCACCACATCAAGTCGTGGGCCGACGGCGGACCCACCGACCTCGACAACGGCTGCCTGCTCTGCCAACGCTGCCACACCCAGGTCCACCACCACGGCTGGGACATCGTCATCGGTTACGACCGTCATCCGTGGCTCATCCCACCCGCGACCATCGACCCGCACCGCCGACCACTACCCGCCCACAACCGACGCACCATGCGACTCGACGACGCCGCCTGACCACACCTTCGCGCAGCACCTTCCGCACCCGGGCCACACCCGGGACCGCATCCGTCCCTTGACAACTCCACAGTGAACACCCCAGTCGGCTCCATACCCGGTCAAATATCGTGGGCCAGGCACGGCCCGCAGGGGGCCGCGAAACCTGGAAGCGAGGTTGCGGGCCGCCCCGCCCCGCTCCCTGGGTCGCGAGCCGCGAGCGTCCCTTCTGCTCCCTGATCCGAAAGGACTGCAAAAACCCTGCTCCATGATGTGCGAGGAGTGCCAGCGACGGCGACGCATCTCACCAGGCCCCTTCATGACGGCCTCCGCAAGCTCCGGCCTCCTCGGGGAGCAGTAGTCGGCCGCGCCCTCCGGAGTGTGGAAAGCGACCCGCTGGGTCGAGCAGAGCAACTATGAGCAGACGTCGGGCCGGCGACCGGCAGACCTCAACTCGACCGGCAGACTTCGATCGAGGTCTAGGAGTCGAGTTGAAGTCTGTCGGTCACGAATCGGGGCGGGTACGCGAGACAGTCCCGCCACTTGCGAGCGTCACGAAGGTTCTTGGTGAGTCGGGTTGCGAAGACCCTTCGTGACGCGTCCTCCGCAAGCTCCGGGCGCTCCTCAGGGAGCAGGGGCAGGCCGTTTCTTTGGACTAAGGAGCGGTGGCTCAGCACGCCCGTCGGGCTCGGGAGCAGGGGTTATGCGCTTCTTTCGGTTCAGAGAGCGGGAGGCACCTCAGGTTGGGGCGTCCTCGTCGTCGGTCACCAGGTCGAGGCGTACGCCCAGGAGGCGGACCGGGCGGTCGATGTCGAACCTGGTGAGCAGGTCGGCGACCACCGACTCGAGTTCGGCGAAGTCGGGGCTGGGCGCGGGGAGCTTCCTCGACTTGGTGCGGGTGTAGAACGTGGTGGTGCGGACGGTCACCGCGACCCGGAACGGCAGGCGTTCCTCGCCGACCACCTGATCGAGCAACTCGCGCAGGAGGTCCGCGGCGGCGGCGCGCATCTCGGTGGCGTCGCTGAGGTCGGTCGCGAAGGTGCGGGACTTGGAATGCGAACGCGCCAGCCAGGGTTCGGCGGTGATCGTCGAATCACCGCCGCCGCGGCAGAGGACGTACAGCCAATTGCCCTGGTGCGGACCGAAGGTGGCGATCAAGTCGTCGCGCGGAGTGGCGATCAGCTCGGTCACCGTAGTGATCCCAGTGGCAGCGAGCTTCGCCGACGTCTTCGGCCCGACGCTCCACAGGTCGCGGGTGGGCCGCTCCCCCATCAGCTCCAGCCAGTTGCGGTCGTCGAGCACGAACACGCGCGGTGCGTCGACACCGCTTCGCGCGCCGCCGGGCGGACGCTTGGCGAATCCGGTGGCCATCTTGGCGCGCTGCTTGTTGTCGCTGATCCCGACGCAGCTCGTGAGCCCGCACCGGTCGAGGATCTCCGAACGGATCCGTTCGGCCAGGTCGACGATGGCCGCGTCGTCGAGGGGGTCGACCTCCGCCCCGCGCGCGCTCACCCCGAGGTACGCCTCGTCCCAGCCCCAGACCTCGACCGGGTGACCGGTGGCCCGCAGGACGTCCATGACCTCGGCGGACGCCGCGTCGTAGGCGCCCATGTCGAGCGGCAGATACACCGCGTCGGGCAGCTTGCGGTGCGCCGCCCGCAACGGCATCCCCGCACGGACGCCCACGTCGCGCGCCTCATACGACGCACAGGTGACCACTTTGCGCGCCTCGGTCGGATCGCCGTTGCCGCCGACGATGACCGGCACCCCGACCAGTTCGGGGGCCCGCAGCCGCTCGACCGCCACCTGGAACTGGTCGAGATCGACGTGCAGGAGCCACCGATAGCGCTGCGAAACCGACGTGGTCACGACGCCCAGAGTAATCGCCGCGTGCCCGGTGGCCGATCAGATCAGCCGGCGATACAGATGTCGACCTCGCCCAGACCCATCGACCGGCACGAGGTGCGCAACGAGTGCGGGTTGTACCGCAGCACGGAGAGGGAACGGTCGGCCCCACCGCCGGCGTCGGCGAACGCGGCACTCGCAGCGGTGATGTGAGCGGCCAGCTCCGCACGGGTGGTCGGGTCGGACATCGCCACGGCGTGGGTCAGCACCTTCTCCAGGAGGGCGCGATCCCGATGCAGCGGCGGGGGCATGAGATTGAGTGCGGGCGAGGCGGTCCCACAGTTCGTCGGGTCGGTCAGCGCGTGCGTCGCGGCGAGCAGGTACGCGACGGCCACCAGCGCCGAATGCCGGGCATCGTGGCCGGCGGCACGGTACGACCGCACCACCTTCGACGGCTCGACGTCCGTGGCGATCGGATCACCATCGGGACCACCGAGACCCAGGACGGCCAGCGCCTCGTCGTGCGGCGACGAGACCTGTTCGGCAGCAACAGCTTCGGTTCGCATCAGCCGAAGCCGCGCGATGATCGCCCGGTGCCGGTGCACGGCCGCGTCGACCTCACGCATCAGGTCCGGCGTCACCCCGAAGTCCGCGGAACTCTCGGCGAGTGCCGCGTACCCGGTCAGGACGATCGACTCCTCGATGTCGATCGCCTCGCCGATCGCCGACGACGTGAGAAACGTGCGCGCACCGCGTCTCGATGCGCCCACAGACAAAACGCTGGTCAACGTCAACCCCTCCACTCAGACCACGACCGTCGACGACCTGTCGAACCATGACGATCGTGGACACCGACGAGGAGCGAGATCGGAGCCCCTCGAGTCGACCCCCTACGCCCCGGCACCCCCACACGATGTCGGCCATCGGCGCAGTGCGAGGATACGCCGAGCACGGATCGTTTGTGAGTCGAATGACTGAACACGCCGGTGCGACGCCCGTTTCGGGACCAAAGGCCCTGTCCCGGCGGGCCACCGGCAACGACCATGTAAGGGGCGACCGGCATCAGGAGGGGGACATGCTGCGATTCCTCGCCCGCGAACTCCACTGCTGGCGCGTGATGCACGCATCGTCGAATGGCCTGGTCCGCCGCGCCGACCGCCTGGAAACCGCGACACTCGTGATGTTGTGGATCGCAGCACTCGCCGGGCTCATGGTCGCCCTGACCGTCGGGGGCAACACCTATGCGGCGCACAAGGCGACGATCGAGCACCAGGAACCCCGACATTCGGTCAGCGCCACCATCATTCGCACGTCCGTCGAGGGCAACGGGGAATCACGCATCGGTGCACCGAGTGCCGGCGTCCCGGGCGTCGGTGTTCCGAGCGCCGACGTGCCGAACGCCGACGTGCCGAACGACAGCGGCCAGAACACCACCGACCACACCACCGTGGCGTGGCAGGACCCGAACGGTCACCGGCTCACGGCGACCGTCGGCGCCGAGCCGCTCGACGCCGTCGGCCGGGTCCGGACCGTCTGGCTCGATGACACCGGTGCGGTGGTGGGCCCGCCCGTGACCACGACGGACGCCGTGATGGAGGGCCTGATCGCCGGTGCCGGGGTGGTGATGCTCGTCGTGCTCGTCTGGTGGGGCTCGACCGTGCTCGTGCGCCTGGTCGCCGATCGGCACCGGTCACGAGAGTGGGACGCCGCGTGGCGTCAGTTCGACATCGACAGCCATCCCTGACCGACGACCTGCGCGGCGGCGTGCGGGTCAGCCGCTGATGACCGCCCAGATGACGAACGCCACCCAGGCCACGGCGCCCAGGATGTTGATGACGAGCGCCGTCGTGGTGAGGGCATCGCGACGGCCACCGGCACGCGTGATGCCCACGACCGTGAGTACCAGGCCGACGATCGTGCCCAGGCACAGCGGAAACCCGAGAATTCCCACGATGAGTCCCGCCAGCCCGAACGCATTCACCTTCCCCGGTTCCGGAATCGGTTGCGCCGAGCCGGGTTGCGAGATGTGGGCAGGTGGAGCGACGGGCTGCGGGGCGAGGGGTTGCGGTGCGAGGGGTTGCGGGACGACGGGTTGCATCACGGGCCGCGCCGCTACCACTGATGTGCCGGCGGGCATCCGATGCAGCCGCGGCCACTGGTCCGGCCGCAGGTCCACCGGTCCGACCGCCGCGAACACCGCACCCGGTTGGACGGCGGCGCCCGACCGCAGGTCGAGGCCGTGCACCGTGCCCGCGACCGGTGCGTCGATCGTCACCCGCCCGGCCGGGGAATCGACGGTCGCCAGCGGTTCCCCCGCTCGTACGGGCTGGCCGTTGCGCACCGAGACGGCGGCGATCACCGAACCGCCCGGCAACGCGGGGAACGCGATTCGACGACCCGATGCGTCGACCGCCGGGCCCACGGTCCGCCGCGGATCGGTCTCCCGCCCGGCGTCAAAGCTGTTGGCCTCGGTCCCCGGGACGACGTTGGTCGAGCGGAGGAGCCCACCCTGCGCGACGACGACCTTCGGGTCGCCGATCCGGGCGACCCGGCCTACCGACGACAGCGCGGACTGCAACATCGGGATGCTGCTGGTCCCGCCCGTGACATAGACGATGACCGGCCCGCCCGGACCGGTACCCGCGGCGTCGGCCCGCGCGATCGCGTCCCGGGTCAACTCGACGGCCCGCTCCACGAACGGTCCGATCATCGCCTCGAACTCGCGTCGCGTCAGCAGCAGCGTGTGCCGGGTGCCGGGCAGTTCGATGACGGCCTGCGCGGTGTCGGACAGCGCTTCCTTCGCCGTCCGCACCCGATCGGCCAGGGCGATCGCGGCGGCCGGGGATCGGAGCCGGCTCGGGAGGTCGGGGTCGAGTTCGGCGGCCTCGTCGTGCACCCAACGGATCATCCGGGCGTCGAGGTCCCGGCCGCCGAGGTGATTGTCGCCGCCCGACCCGGTGACGGTGAATCCCTCGGCGCCGTCGCGGACGAGGACCGCCACGTCGCACGTGCCGGCGCCGAAGTCGAAGACACACATTCGTTCGCCACCACTGACGTCGTGCCCGCGGTACACGTAGTACCAAGCGGCAGCGAGTGATTCGGAGGCGACACGCAGTGCGTCGGCGGGGATGCCGGCCCGCTGCGCCGCGCGCCGGAGGACGTTCTTGCGTCGCTCGCTCCAGCGGTCCGGATGGGTCAGCACGATCGAGTCGAACATCGGCAGTCCGCTGTGACGCAACGCGGTCTGGTGCACGTGCCGCAGCACGGCGGCGATCAGATCCTCGACCGGCCAGAACCGGTCGCCGAGTTCGATCTCGCCGTCGTCGATACGCGACTTCGGGGTGTCCTCGAAGGCGTCGGGTGCCTGCAACCTCCGCTGCACCGCGTCGTGACCCACCACGACGGTTGTGTCAGCCGCGAACACCGCCGACGGCATCGCGGGTCCACCCGGGCCGAGCGGCACGATGACCGGCTCGCCGAACCCGACCCGGTACGCGGCCGCGGTGTTGCTGGTGCCGAAGTCGACACACAGTCGCCGCCTGCTCTCCTGCGCCACGTGGCCACCTCCTCAGGTGCAGATCGTTACACATGACAGCGGGTTTCATCCGGCGGGCGCTCGAAGTACCCGGGCGATCGACTTGCGCACGTTGTCGACCGCGATGATCTGGCTCCGGAGATCCTGCGCGATCTTCTCCCGCTCGGCCGCCGACTTCTTGGCATCGGCCGTGGCGTCGTTCAGGATCTTCGTCGACTCCGCGAGGAGCCGCTCGAGCAGTTCGTCGTAGGCAATCTGCAGGTCACCGCTGGCCTGCGCCTTGATCGACTGCAGCTGCGACCGGACGTCGGCCTTCATGTCGGCGACCGCCTTCGTCAACCACTTGCGGTGATTCTCCTTGCCGACCTTCGACGCCCGGAACCCGACGACGACGCCCGCCCACACCGGTACCGCCACCACGTTGACCACCGGGATGATCGCCAGCGGGCCGCCGGCGGCGACGATGGAGAGCAGGATCGGGTCGACCATGTTCTTCCACGGCGAGATCTTCTCCTGCTCACGGAGCTTGAGCTCACCCGCGCTGCCGGCGATCTGCCCGACCAGCTCGTCGGAGATGGCGGCATCGGCGAACAGTGCGTCGGCGATCCGCTCGATCCCGGCCACGAACGAGGCGCTCACCTCGCGCGCGGCGGCCTCGAGGTCGACGGTCATCTGCGCGATCAGCTCCTGGCCCGCCCGGTGCGGTTCGTAGAAGCGCAACTTGTCGATGCGCGTGGACCACTGGCCCAGCAGTTTGTCGAAGCGGTCGCGCATGAGGTCGTCGGTCTTCAGCGACGCCGCGGTGATGTCCTGCGTGAGTCGCGCCCGCCATTCCCGACGACGATCCTTGAGGCGCTGGAGCCGGTCGCGTTCGGCTTCGATGTCGGCTCGGTCGGCGGGAGTCGCGGTGGCGGCCTTCATCTCCAGGACCAGACGCGTGCGGACGTCGTCGAGCCCGGCGAACGTCAGCTGCAGCGCGTTGCGCACCGGCGACGCGGCCCCGTCGCGGACCAGCGGTGTCAGGGCGTCGACGAGTTCGGGAACGCCCGACGCCGCGAGGGCCCGTTCGCGACGGTCGGGGTCGCCGATCGCCGCGGCCTGGGCGGCGATGCGGTTGGACACACCGATGATCGGGATGTGCGCGAAGCGAGGTGCGTTGGCGCCGATCAGCTTTCGGTTCTCGGCCACGATCGTCCGCCACTGCCGCATCACGAGGTCGGTCTTGGTGACCACCAGCACCACCGAGGCGACCTCTTCGCTGACACTGCGCAGGAAGTCGAGTTCGGGTGCGCTGAGTGGTGCGGTCGCGTCGCACACCATCACCAGTACCGACGCGCCGCGAGCCGCGCTGACCGCGGCCTCGACGTGTTCGGGGACCAGCGACCCGACACCCGGTGTGTCGACGACGGTGACGCCGGGCAGGACCGTGGCGTCGACCCCCACCCGGGCCGAGACCGGCGGCACGAGAACGGAATCGACGGGCGTGCCGGGCGCGAGACGTTCTGCCGGCACCCCGGCCGCGTGGCGCCCGCCGACGGTCACCCAGTCGGACAGTTCGGTCGCCGGGATGCGGTGGGCGGCACCAGGGAACTCGACGAGCGCGGTGCCGGCGGGCAGGTCGTCGGCGGCAGGGGTGAACCGGACGTACACCGAGGTGGTGATCTCGGCGTCGACGGGCGCGAGGTCGCCGACCCCGAGAAGCGTGTTGACCAGCGAGCTCTTGCCCCGGCTGACCTCGCCGATGACGACCACGGTCCCCTGCGGTGCCGGTCGGTCGCGGACGAGGGTCGCGCGGTCGGCGATGGCGTCCTCGCCGTGCTTGCGCAATGCGTCGATCGCCGAGCGCAGGACCGCCTCTGGCGTCGGCGTCGCACTCTTCGCCGGAGCCTTCTCGAGTCCCTTGGCCCCAGCCCCGGACATGGCGGCGGGTTCCCTGGAAGTCACCGTCTGCTCTCCTCGTTCACCCTGCGCTCCTCGTCGACCATCACGTCAGTTGACCCACAGTCCGCGCCGGACGAGCTGATAGGTCTGCTCGAGCACCAGCAACGCCTCCCGTTCGGCAGACGTCGCCGCGAAGGCCCGCCGCGACCGGCAGTCGGTGGCCCGCTGCCGCGCGGCGTCCGCGATCGCCGGTGGTGCGGCATTCGGCGGCAACGACAACAGCACGCGCACATCGCGACTCGCGACGACGACGTTGAGCTCGCCGACCAGTTCGCAGTCGGGCTGCCACCGGGCGAGGGCCTCGAGCGCGGCGATCTCGCGGAGCCGGTGCAGCGCCGGGGACGTCTCGGCCTCGTCGATCGCCTCCAGGAAGACGTCGCGTCGCGGACTGCGGTAGGCCGATTCGCGCAGCGCGGCCAGCACCGTGCGTGCCTTGAGGATGTCGCCGACGGCCAGGAATCGTCGGCCGATGGCCAGCCGCAACTCGTCGATACCCGAAACCCGGTGCAGCCATTCGCTGTACGCCCGTGCACCCTGCCGCGCGATCTCGCCCCCGGCGTCCATCGCATAGGTGCCCACGAGTTGCTCGAGCCGGCCCAGTTCGTCGACGTCGATCCCCGGCGGCGCGGGCATCCCGCCGTCGAGGATGGTCAACAGCTCCCAGGACTCGAGCTGTCCGCGGCGCGAGATCTGGGCGGTCTCACGTTCGGTGACCCCGCAGACGCCCGCCTCGGCCATCAGCCCGGACACCGCGACCACGGCGCCCGCGATCGCCGGGAAGCGTCGCCAGACCCGGCGAGCGATCTCCTGCGCCTTGAGCATCGGGTTGTCGGCGGCGATGAGGTCGGCCTGGGAGATCACCAGGATGGTGTTCTGCGCCGACGCACCGGCGTCGGCGAGGAAGGCGACCTCGTCGGCCTTCGGTCCCGCGGCGTCGTCGAGCAGGAAGAGCACGACGTCCGGCCGGGCCAGCCTGCTCTGCCCACCGAACACCCGCCGGGTCGCGATCTCGGCGGTGTCGGTGAAACCCGAGAGGCCGGGGGTGTCGATGACCCGGAAGCGCTCGCGCAGCAACCGGGACGGGGTGTGGACGATCGCATGGTCGATCTCCTCCGGTGGCCGGCCGAGGTCGCCGCGCATGGGTCCGGGAAGTTCGGTGACCGCGCCGTCGAGTCCGACGACCTCGACCCGCTGCGGGTTGCCCTCGACGTAGAGCGCGGCGACGCGGGTGCACTCGGCGCGGTCGGTCGGGGCGACACGGTCCCCGACGAGGGCGTTGAGCAGCGTCGACTTGCCGGAGCTGACGCGTCCGACGAGCGCGACGGTCAGCGGTTCGGCGAGCCGGGCCCGCAGGGCGGGAATCGTCGCCGGGTCCGGCGCCAGCAGGCCCACCTCGTCGAGCAACTGCTCCACGCGACCACGCACGGTCATGCGCTGCTCCACGAGATCTGACCTCCCGAGACTTCTTCCGATCCGGCGGGAACATTCCGGGCTCGGCGACACTCCTAGGTACGTGCCGAGAATTGTCCATCACTCCTCGGCGCCCGGCAGTCGACCGGATGACAGAGATACCTGCGGAGGCGAACGACCATGACCGACGACCTTGACGATGACACCGGCTCCGGGGAGAGCGGCTTCGACGACTGGCTGCGCGACACCGACCCGCCCGGCGAGCTGAGCGTGCCCGAGGGCGCGTGGGAGACCGCCGTCGGAACCGCGTTCGACCCGTCGTACGAACTCGACACCGACCTGACCGCCGCACCCGGGCCGGATCCGGCGGACGAGGAGTTCGACGGCGAGGTGTCCGCGGAATCCGACCTCGCGGGTGACGATCCGATCGGCGGCGACTTCGGGGACAGCTCCGGGGACACCATCGACGACGTCTTCGGCGACGACGGGGATCCGGTCGTCGATCCAGTGGAAGACGGGACATTCGATGACGACTTCTGAGCTGCGCGGCACCGAAAGTCGCGATGTGCTGCCATGGTCGGGGCACGGCCCTACGATGAGCGGGTGCAGTCGTTGATCGACGAATCCCCCGCTGGCGCGGACCTCCTCGAACGCGCCCGCGCCGGCGATCAGGCGGCCTTCACCACGCTCGTCGAACAGCATCGAGACCGGCTGTGGGCCATCTGTTTACGCATCACCGGCAATCAGCACGACGCCGAGGACGCCATGCAGGACGCGCTCGTCGCCGCGTGGCGGGCCATCGGCAACTTCCGTGGTGACGCGCAACTGTCGACCTGGCTGTACCGCATCGGGTCCAACGCCGCGCTCGCCCGGATCCGCAAACGCACCGACGCCGACGACATCGCCGACCACGACCCGATGAGCCATCTGGACGTCGCGGCGCAGGTCGTCGTGTCCGACCGGATCGCCGAAGCGTTGGCGCAGGTCCCCGACGCCTATCGGGCGACCTTCGTGCTGCGCGTCTACGGCGAGCTCAGCTACTCCGAGATCGCCGAGGCCCAGGGCATCGG
The DNA here is from genome assembly GCF_016924115.1 of Gordonia sp. BP-119. Lineage (NCBI taxonomy): Bacteria > Bacillati > Actinomycetota > Actinomycetes > Mycobacteriales > Gordoniaceae > Gordonia > Gordonia sp. BP-119. Next base: position 20,903 of record NZ_JAFFZF010000034.1, on the reverse strand, counting down.
CCTGCAGACCGTGCGCAGTCGCATCTCCCGCGCGCGGTCCCTCCTGTCGGAGTTGCTCGCCGATCTGCGCTGAGGGGGTACTCCCCGCGAATGATCCCGACGCGACTTCGAGGCCGTGGGGAACAAACCGGGGCAGACTCACCTCCAAGTAACCAGAAGCACTTCACAACCCCCGGCACCACCGCGCCGAACCCCGAGAGGACCCACCATGAGCACCGAGATCCCCGCCGACGCCGTTCTCGTCGACACCGATGGCGACGGAGCCGTCGACGCCGCACTCACCGACGTCGACGGTGACGGCACCACCGACGCCATCCTCGACACCGACGGCGACGGCCAGGCCGACTCCATCGCCTACGACACCAATGCCGACGGCGAGATCGACATCATCGAAGCCGACACCGACGCCGACGGCCACACCGACATCGCCGTCGCCGACACCGACGGCGACGGCACCTTCGACACCGCCGTCGACGACGAGGGCAACGTCGAGGTCGGCGACTTCGGCAGCATCGACGGCGGCGACGCCATCTGAGTTCGACGTCCTTATAGCCCGGAGCCACGCTGAGCGCGGCTCCGGGCTATAAAGCTGTGTGGGAACGATCGGCGGAATCGAGTTCGCGGTACCGGTCTGGGCGACGGCGACCGCGCTAATACTGGTGCTGGTGGTCGCGTGGGTGTTCGGCGTCGTCGCCAGGTGGTTGCTGCGCCGACGCGCCCGCCTCGACGCGACGACGGCGATGGTGCTGTCGATCCTCGGCACCGCGCTCGGCCTCTACATCGCCGGCCTCGTCGACAAGCACCTCCGGGTGTGGAGCGTGACGACGGTCGTGCTGGGACTGATCAGTTCGGTCGTCGCCGTCGGCGCCTACGGCCTGCTCGCGGCGCGGTTGCAACGGCAATCCAATGCCCCTGTCGCGCAACTGCTCTCCGACGGCGAATCGGATCGGCTCGAGTTCAAGTCGACCGCCCGGGTCAACCTGCGCAGCGGCGAGAAAGACCCGCGGATGGAGCAGGTGATCGTCAAGACGGTGTCGGCGTTTCTCAATTCCGACGGCGGCACCCTGCTCATCGGTGTCGCCGACGACGGCACCCCGCTCGGTCTCGAACCCGACTTCGCCACACTGAAGGTGCCCGACGCCGACCGTTTCGAACTGTGGCTGCGCGATCTGCTGACCACCACTCTCGGCCAGAACACCGCGGCGGCCGTCGGCATCACCGTCGAATCGGTCGCGCGGCCCGACGGGTCGGGGGACGTCCCGGTCTGCCGGGTGACGTGCTCACCGTCCCCGCGGCCGGTCTATCTGCGGGCCGGGAAGAACGCCCCGCCCGAGTTCTGGGTGCGCGCGGGAAACTCCACCCGTCAACTCTCCGTCGACGCGGCCGCCGACTACGTCATGCACCGGTGGCCGCTCGGCGCCGGACGGGCGATCGCGGCCCAGGTGCGCGCCGCCATCCGGTTCTCGGCGGGGTGAGCCGAAGTCTCGTCCCCATGAGCGACCTCGAAGGGCACATTGCCCTCCCACGACACTCACGGGGACGACACTTTCCACACCCGGCCCGACGAAGCCTAGGAACCGGCCCGTCGCGCCTGGCCACGCCCAAAGCCGGCACGACTACCGCCTGTGACCACCCCGGAGCCACCCAGATCCGCACCACGGTCCGGTTCTCTGCGGGGTGAGTCAAAGTCTCGTCCCCATGAGCGACCTCGAAGGGCATATTGCCCTCCCACGACTCTCACGGGGACAACACTTTCCACACCCGGCCCGATCTGACGAAACCACCGACCGGTTCCGTGCGTCAAAGCAGGTGTGACTTCGGATTGTGGCGTGTACTCGCTGAGAGAACTGACCGCGATGGGCTGGGCGCCCGATGCCATTGCGCAGGCGCGCAAGGCCGAGACCCTGACGTCGCTCCGATACGGCTGGGTGCGGACGTCCGCGGCGGACCCCCACGTCGTGTCCGCGGTGACGGCCGGAGGTGCGCTGTCCTGCATCAGCGCGCTGCGGTTCCATCAGCGGCGCGGCCTGCCGGATCTTTGGATACCGCCGGGCCACAACGAGACCCACGTTCGTCTCAGCAAACACGCGAAGTCCGCCACGAAGCCCAGCGGCCCGTTCCGGTGGTGCCAGGGCTTCGGCCGCCCGCTCCCCGTGACGACGGCCGTCGACCCGATCGCCGTGGCGGTCGGCTGCGCCGCAGGGTGCCTTCCGGCCGAGGAGTGGATAGCGGTGGTCGACTCGGTCCTCAACGCCACCGACTTGACCATCCCGGACCTCCAGGCCGAGATGGGTCGTGTAACCCGTGCGGTCTCGGCGATGTTCGACCGATGTGATGCCCGTTCGCAATCCGGCACCGAGTCGCTCGTCCGGCTCCGGCTCATCGCCGCGGGATTCGACGTGGAGGTGCAACCGTCGATCGGCGACCGCGAACACGCTGATCTCCGCACGGGTTCGTTGCTCATCGAGTGCGACGGCGAGTCGTACCACTCCGACCGAGCCGCATTCCGCAACGACCGTCGGCGGGACCGGATGACCATGCTCGACCGCTGGATGACGATGCGCCTCACCTACGACGACGTGCTGTACGACTGGGAGGAGGTCCTCGAGGAGATCCGCGCGCTGACACGCCCCGACCGGCACCGCATCCGCCGACGGGGCGACCCTTCGTGACGGCCCTCCGCAAGCTCCGGGCCTCCTCCGGGAGCGGGCGAGACGGCCCTCCGCAAGCTCCGCGCCTCCTCAGGGAGCGGTCGGGCGGCCGTCGTGGCGAAAGAACTGTTGAGCGCGGCGCGAGCCCTTGTACTGCTCCCTGAGGAGCGAGCTTGCGAGCGTCACGAAGGGTCCTGGTGAGTCGGGTTGCGAAGACCCTTCGTGACGCGCCCTCCGCGAGCTCCGGGCGCTCCTCAGGGAGCAGTGGCAGGGCGTTCTTTCGGATCAGGGAGCGGGCGAGACGGCCCTCGGCAGGCACCTCGCCTACTCAGAGGGGGGCGGGCCAACGTCTCGAATAAGGACCGAAACTGTCCTCGACTCTTGAGAGGCTGGTGTCACACCACAACCCCAGGAGGAACCGTGAACTGGACACTCGAACTCGTCATCCTGCCGGTCAGCGACGTCGACCGGGCGCGAGACTTCTACACCAAGATCGGCTTCAACGTCGACCACGATCACGTCGTGTCCGACGAGATCCGGTTCGTCCAGATGACCCCGCCCGGGTCGGCGTGTTCCATCGCCTTCGGCAAGGGACTGAGCGACGCGGAACCGGGATCGGTGAAGGGTCTGCAGGTCGTCGTCACCGACATCAACGAGGCCCGCGAGCAGCTGCTCGCGGTTGGCGTCGACCCCGGCGAGATCGACGAACAGGCGTGGGGCCACTTCGTGTACTTCGACGATCCGGACGGCAACCACTGGTCGGTGCAGTACATGCCGTACCGCCAGAACTGAGCCCAAGTGGCTACCGTGGGATATGCGCTCCCCCATCGACGACTACCTCGAACGAGTACTCTCCGAATGCCGCGACGACGACGGCGGTGAGGTCGCGACCGGCAATCGTGAACTCGAGCAGGCGGATCCGTCGTCGTTCGGTATCGCGTTGGCCACCATCGACGGCACCGTGTACACCGCCGGCGACGCCGACCACGAATTCTCCATCCAGTCCATCGGCAAGGTACCGGCCTACGCGCTCGCCCTGCGCGACCGCGGGCTCGACGCCGTACTCGAACGCGTCGACACCGAACCGTCCGGCGACGCCTTCAACGAGATCTCGCTCGAGGCCGAGACCGGCCGGCCGCGCAACGCGCTGATCAACGCGGGCGCCGTCGCCGTGCACGAGATGATCAACGGCGCGGATCCCAACGAACGCGTCGACCGCGTCATCGACCTCGTCAGCACTCTCGCCGGACGCGAGGTCTCGGTCGACAAGGAGGTCCACCGCGCCGAACTCGCCTCCGACGACCACAACACCGCGCTGGCCTACCTGCTGCGCTCGGCGGGCAAACTCGACTGCGAACCCGACGAGGTCGTCGACGGGTACGCAGCCCAGTGTTCGATCCGGGTCTCCTGCCGCGACCTCGCCGTCATGGGGTCGGTACTCGCCAACGGCGGACTGTCGACCGGCGACGACGAGCGCCTCCTGGAAGGCTGGATCACCCGGCACGTCCTGTCGGTCATGGCCACGTGCGGCATGTACGACGGCAGCGGCAGCTGGATGGCGACGGTCGGAATCCCCGCGAAAAGCGGTGTCAGCGGCGCGATCCTGGGCGTATTGCCCGGCCAGGTAGGGCTCGCGGTGTGGTCGCCGCAGCTCGACAGACAGGGCAACAGCGTGCGCGGCGTCGCCGTTTTCGAACGGCTGTCGCGCGACATGGAACTGCACATGATGCACGTGGCCCCCACCGGTCGGCCCGCGCTGCGATCGGTGACCGAACACGACGGCACGACAGTCGTCGAGCTCCAGGGCGACGTGCGCTTCGCGGGCGCGGAAATCGTCGCCAGTCGTGCGTGCGAAGGCTTCGGCACCGACGCCGTCGTCCTCGATCTGACCCATGTCCGCGTGATGGACGACGCCGCCCGACGGCTGATCGGCGAGGTGGCCCGCCGCCTCGGTGACGACTACGACGTCCGCATAGAAGACCCCGATGACATTTTCGACGACGCTTCGGCTGACGACGACTTCTCGGATGGCGACGACACCCCGGACAGCGACGACACCCCGACCGTCGGAGACTCCTAGAGATCTCGGGACGAGTCCTGGCCCGGGGCAGTCAGCTCGCGGCGCTTCGCCAGCGGCGGCACGCCGAACCAGCGTCGGCAACTGCGGGTCAGCGTGCTCTGCTCGGAGTATCCGATCTGCCGCGCCACCGCCGCCAGCGGGACACCCCGATTCGACAGCAGTGAGACGGCGAGGTCGCGGCGCGCGTCGTCGACGAGTTGCTCGAACGTCGCGCCCTCGTCGGCCAGACCCCGCTGCACCGCACGCGGGTGCATCATCAGCAGCTTCGACACCGCCTCCAGCGTGGCCGCCCCGGCCGGCAGTGCGCGCACGATCAGCGCCGAGACCGCCTCGCCGAAGGCCCTCTCGCGATCGTGTCCGGTCATGAATCGGATGGCCACGTCGTAGGCCAAGGGGTCGACCCGCCGCAACGTCTGTTGCATCACCCCGCGGGGAAAGACCACCAGGTTGGCCGGCGCCTCGAACTCGACCGGGCAACCGAAATAGTCGGTGTAGACGCGCGGCTCGGACATCGGCGGGTGCGCCAAGGTGATCCGGTTCGCGCGGAAGCCGTGGCCCAGCGTCATCGCGAACGTCGACCGGGTGACGCCCATCGCTAGTTCGACGACGTGCGGTCGGTACGGCACACGCTGCAGCACGGTATCGAACTCATAGGCGACCTCCCGCTCGCCGTAGTGCATCTGAGCGCGGATGGCCGGGCTGTACACGTGTGCGAATGCCGAGACCTGTCGAAACGAATCGCCGACGGTCTCGGCGTTGCGGGCGGCGATCGCGACCGGGCCGAGGATGTCGAGGTCCTGCCGGGCGGCGAGGCGCAGCCCGAAGTCGGGGACGTCGAACTCGGCCGCGCACAGACCGATGACCGTCGACAGAGCGGTAAACGGGACGAACCGGTCGTACGCGCCGACGACGGCCGGGTCGATGCCGACGCGGCCGAGGATCGCGCGGGCATCGCCATCGTGTTCGGCAATCAGTTCGGGTAACTGACTGAGCGAGGATGCGCAGATCAGATCGGCCATGGCACCAACTGTCAAGAAGTCGTCATGAGATGTCAAGAAATCCGACCTGGGTGGGAGTGATCATGGACACACGCCGCCGACCGCTCGACGGCCGACACACTCAGCGAGGAGTACCCATGACCACCATCGACACCGTCCGCACGAGTTTCTTCATCGACGGCGGCTGGCGCGCGCCGGCCGGTTCGGCGACGATCCCGATCTCCCCGCTCACCGAGGAGCAGTTCGGCTCGGTACCCGAGGCCACCACCGCCGACGTCGACGCGGCCGTCGAGGCCGCCCGCACCGCGTTCCGGTCGTCGGGCTGGCGCGACCTGTCCCCTGCCGACCGTGCCGCACACCTGCGCCGGTTCGCCGACGAGCTCGACAAACGCGCCGAGGACCGCGCGTCGGCGGTGACGTCCGAGAACGGCATGCCGATCGCGCTGGCGCGCTTCGCGGAAGGCGCGGCCCCGGTTCAGCTGCTGCGCTACTACGCCGACCTCGTCGAGTCCACCCCGGTGGAGGAGACGCGTACCAGCCAACCGTTGCCCGGCTCGACGATCGTGCGCCGCGAGGCCATCGGCGTCGTCGGGGCGATCGCACCGTGGAACTTCCCGGCGATCCTCTCGATGTTCAAGATCGCGCCCGCGCTGGCCGCCGGCTGCACCGTGGTTCTCAAGCCATCCCCCGAGACGAGCCTCGACGCGTACGTCCTCGCCGAGGCGGCCATCGCCGCCGACCTGCCCGCCGGTGTCCTCAACATCGTCAACGGCGGCAGCGAGATCGGCCGTCACCTGGTGTCGCACCCGCACGTCGACAAGGTCGCGTTCACCGGCTCGACCCCGGCCGGCCGCGAGATCGGCCGCGTCTGTGGCGAACTCATCCGTCCGGTGACCCTCGAACTCGGCGGCAAGTCCGCAGCGCTGGTGCTCGACGACGCCGATCTCGAGCAGACCGTCGGCGGACTCGCCACCGCCTCGCTGCTCAACACCGGCCAGACCTGCTACATGTCCACCCGAATCCTGGTGCCAGGCAGCCGTTATGACGAGTACCTCGATGCGATCAGCGCGATGTGCGCGTCGCTGCCGGTCGGCGACCCGATGGACGAGAACGTCGCGGTCGGTCCGCTCGCCAGCGGCCGGCACCGGGATCGGGTGCTGTCGCTGATCGAGCGCGGCCGCACCGAGGGTGGCACGGTCACCACCGGTGGCGGGACGCCGTCGGGTGTCGACCGCGGGTTCTTCGTCGAGCCAACCGTTTTCGCCGGCATCGACAACTCGGCCACCATCGCCCGCGAAGAGGTCTTCGGCCCGGTCCTGACCGTGCTGCGCTACGACGACGTCGACGACGCCATCGCGCTCGCCAACGATTCGTCGTACGGGCTCGGCGGAACGGTGTGGACCTCCGATCCCGATCGCGGCGTCGACGTCGCCCGTCGCGTCGAGACCGGCTCGTTCGGCGTCAACTACTTCAACCTCGACTGGGGTTCGCCCTTCGGTGGCGTCAAGGCCAGCGGCATCGGCCGCGAGCTCGGCCCCGAGGGCCTGGCCGCCTACCAGAACCTCAAGTCGATCTTCCTGCCCGCCTGACACCCGTCTCGTCCATTCACACTCGTACACAACATATTCCAAGGAGGCGATCGGCCATGTCCGATGCCGGAGTCACTGCTGCCAAGGCACTGGTGAACGACACCCTCGCCCTGCTCGACCGGCTCACGCCCGCCCACTGGGCGGCCGACAGCGCCTGCCACGGCTGGCGCGTCCACGACGTCGTCACCCACATGGGCTTCTTCTTCAACTTCATCGCCGACCCCGACCTGGTCTTCCCCGACAATCCGAGCGGAAAGTCCGAGCGACTCAACGACGCCGCGGTACGCGAGCGGGCCGACTGGTCGTCGGAACAGGCTGTCGAGTATTACCGCGCGCAGTCCGAGGCCGGCCTCGCGACCCTGGCCGTGTTGCAGGGCGAGGACCTTCGTGACCAGCCGCTGGACATGCTCGACCTGGGCACCTACCGGCTGAGCCAGCTCAGCGACGCCGTCGCCTTCGACCACCTCGTGCATCTCACCAGCGACCTCATGCAGCCGTTCGGACCGCTGGACGCCGCCGAGGTGTCGGTGAGTGCGGCCATCGATCCCGCCATCGACTGGATGATCGCCGGCCTGCCCCAGATGTGCGGTGCAGCAGTGTATCCCACACTCGAACAGCCCATCGGCCTGCATCTCACCGGCGCGACGGACCGGTCGTTCGTCCTCGACCGGGACACCGCGGGCACGATCGTCACCGTACGCGAGACCGCCGACCTGCCGGCCGACGTCGCGACCTCCTCGGCCACCGACTTCCTGCGCTGGGGCACCACCCGCAGCGCCTGGCGGTCGGCGGTCACCGTCAGCGGCGACCGACAGCGCGTCGCAGGCGTCCTCGACGCCGTCGACATCGTCTGAACTCACTCAATTCGTCTCACCCAGAACAGAAACGGAGTACCCCCATGTCCGAGTACCTGAAGGACAAGGTCATCGTCATCACCGGCGCCGGTAGCGGCTTCGGCAAGCTGATCGCGGAGAAGACCGCGGCCGCCGGCGCGCACGTCGTCGGAGTCGACGTCAACGCCGACAACGTCAACGCCGTCGTCGAGGGCATCCGCGCGGCCGGTGGTTCGGCGCTCGCCCAGGTCGCCGACGTCACCGACATGGAGCAGGTCGCCGCGGCGGCGAAGGCCACCGTGGAGCAGTTCGGCGCCATCGACGTCCTCGTCAACAACGCCGGTGTCATGCCGCTCGCCTACTTCGCCGACCACGCCCGCGCCTGGCAGAAGTGGCACGCCGCCATCGACATCAACATCAAGGGCGTCGTCAACGGCATCTCCGCGGGGTCTACGACCAGATGATCGCGCAGGGTCGCGGCCAGGTCGTCAACATCTCGTCGATCTACGGCAATGCCGGCATCGAGGGTTCGGGCGTGTACAGCGCGACCAAGGCCGCGGTCACCACCATCTCGGACTCATTGCGCATCGAGGCCAAGGGCAAGATCAAGGTCACCACCGTCAAGCCGACCGGCATCACCGGCACCAACCTCGCCAGCTGGATCGTCAACGACACCGCGATCATGGGCCTCGTCGGCCAGCGCGCCGCCTCCTACGGCGAGCACGTCACGGCCCTCATGAACGACGACCTGCCCGCCGAACTCACCGACGTCGACTCCATCAAGTACTGGCTGATCAAGCCCGAGGATCTCGCCGACGCCGTCGTCCACGTCATCGACCAGCCGTGGGGCATCAGCCTTTCCGACGTGACCGTGCGTGCCAGCGGCGAGGACTACCTGTACTGATCGACCGGTTCGACCCGCTAGGAGCTTTCTGATGTACCCCGGAGCCCACCTCTCCACCCGACCCAACGATCCCGCGGTCCTCATGGCCGACTCTGGTGAAACGGTCACCTTCACCCAGTCGGAGACCCGGTCGATCCAGGTCGCCCGAGCCCTGGCCGACCGCGGCCTGCGGCCCGGCGACCACCTCGCGGTGCTCGCCACCAACACCGCGCGGATCTTCGACATCTATTGGGCGGCAATGCGGTCGGGCCTCTACCTGAGCATGGTGAACTGGCACCTCACCGCCGCCGAGAGCGCCTACATCGTGACCGACTGCGGCGCGAAGGCTCTCATCGTCGACGCCGCTCTCGCCGACCTCGGCGCCGAGCTGGTCCCGCTCACCCCCGGCGTCGAGACACGTTTCGCCTACTCCGGCCGGATCGAGGGTCACGAGGACCTCGACGCCGCCGCGGCGACGCAGTCGACCGAACCGCTCGCCGACCAGCCGCGAGGCGCGGACATGCTCTACTCGTCCGGCACCACCGGACGACCGAAGGGCATCAAACCCGAACTGCCGAACCGGCAGGTCGACGAGCCCGGCGACACCATGATCGCGATGAACCAGTCCGTGTGGGGCGTCGGTCCCGACACCGTCTACCTGTCGCCGGCACCGCTGTATCACGCTGCGCCGCTTCGCACCTGCGCCTCGGTGCAGGCGCTTGGCGGCACGGTGGTGGTGATGGAGCGGTTCGACGCGGAACGGGCGCTGGCCCTCATCGAGGAACACCGCGTCACCTATAGCCAGTGGGTGCCGACGATGTTCGTGCGCATGCTCCGACTTCCCGAGGAGGTGCGGGCCCGGTACGACACGTCGAGCCTGAAGGTCGCGGTGCACGCCGCCGCGCCGTGTCCCGTCGACGTCAAACGGGCCATGATCAACTGGTGGGGTCCGATCCTGTCCGAGTACTACTCGTCCACCGAGCTCAACGGTCTCACCATCGTCGACACCCCGGAGTGGCTGGAGTACCCGGGCACGGTGGGGCGCGCCGTCCTCGGCACGATCCGGGTCTGCGATCCCGAGGGCACCGAGGTGCCGCCGGGAACGATCGGCACGATCTACTTCGAGCGCGACCGGCTGCCGTTCGAGTACCACAATGACCCCGAGAAGACCAGTGGCGCACAGCATCCCGAGCATCCGACATGGACGACCACCGGCGATGTCGGTTACGTCGACGACGAGGGCCACCTGTTCCTCACCGACCGCGACTCGTTCCTGATCATCTCCGGCGGGGTGAACATCTACCCGCGGGAGATCGAGGATGCACTCCTCGCCCACCCGTCGGTGCTCGACGCCGCGGTCATCGGCGTACCCGACCCCGATCTCGGCGAGCGGGTGACGGCGGTCGTGCAACCGGTCTCGGGGCAGGACGCTGGCGACGAGCTCGCCGATGCACTGTTGGATCACCTCCGACCGCGGATCGCGAAGTTCAAGCTGCCGCGCGAGGTCATCTTCCGGGACACGTTGCCGCGCACGCCGACCGGGAAGTTGGTCAAGCGCAAGCTGTGACCCTTCGTGACGCGCCCTCCGCAAGCTCCGGGCGCTCCTCAGGGAGCAGAGGGATGGCCGTCGCGAACTTCGAAAGTACATTCGTGAGCGTCTGAACTCCATGCTCCCTGAGGTGCGAGCGAAGCGAGCCACGAAGGGGCTCGCAAGGTGCCTCACCAGGCCCTTCGTGGCTCGTCGACCTCGACGCGCTCCTTCGTCGCCTGCTCGGCCCGGCGGCTTGCGCTCCTCGCACCTCAGGGAGCATGGGTTATGCGGTTCTTCGGATTGGGGAGGGGTGGGGGGGGGGGGGGGGGGGTCGCTTTCGCTCCTCTGCACCACAGGGAGCGGAGGCCGGAGGGGGTCGCGCTCCCTGAAACCGCGCACCGTGGCGTCCGGCCGGTCCTAGACTTGCCGGATGTCGGGAGGATTGTTCCGCTGGTGCATCGCGGTTGTTGCCGCGATCGTGGTGTTCGTCGGTGTGACACCGTCGGCAGTGACAGCAGCGCCGGCGGCCGTGTCGTCGTCCGACATCGCCACCGAATGTGCGGGCAAGCCCGTCCGGGTCGCGGTCCGGTGGTACTTCCCGCCCGGTGAACCCTCGGCGATCGTGTGGTTGCAGCACGGCTTCTCCCGTACTGCGGCCAATCTCGACTCCGTGGCCCGCGCGTATGCGAAATCCGGGTTCCTCGTCGTGAGCCCGACGCTGGACTCGGTCAACCTCGGCGGGTGTGCCGTCGCCTACAACATCGCCGACAACGCGGCGTTCGCGCGGACCATCGGCGGGGTCTTCGGTTCCGGCCGGGACACCGGCAGTCCGCTCGCGACAAGCCTTCGCGAGGCCCGTGATTCCGCCCACCGCCCCGACGTGACGATGCCGTACCGAATGATCTTCTCCGGACACTCGGCCGGCGGCGAGTTCGTCGTCGTGGCGGCCGACGCACTCCGCCGCGCCGACCCCGTCGCCTACCGGCGCCTCGCCGGCCTCATGCTGTTCGACCCCGTCAACTCGTTCTTCGGGGTCAACTTCGCCACCGCCGCAGCATCTCTCGCCGCCGCCGGGCTACCGATCCGGGTCATCGCGTCGCAACCGTCGGTATCCAACAACTTCGGGCAAGGCGTGTCCGTCCTCCAGGAGACAACGCGGCAGGAGTTTCTCGGCTCGCGCCTGGTGACCGGAATCCACATCGACGCCGAAGGCGAGTCGACCGATCTGATCGGCGAACTGTCCGAGCTTGCGGTGCCGCGTCCCCGCAACGGACGGGTCATCCGCGCACTCGCCACTGGCTGGTCGTCGGACATGGTGGCCGACACCGCGACCCCGACCTACTACCCCGGCGGCCGTTACTACGACCTGCTGCTCGAAACCCGCACCGTCACAACACTGCCCGTTCCCTAGAAACGACGCGGCCCCCGCACTCGCGATGAGTGCGGGGGCCGCGTCGTCTTGTCCTAGCGCCTACCGGTAGTCGTTGGAGAACCCGTAGTCGTCCAGCGGCACCGCAGCGCCGGCCGGAGCACCGAAGGTGCCGTCCGGGCTGTAGTAGGTGTCGTCGTACGACGGCACCGCGTACGCCGCGGCACGAGCCTCTTCGGTCGGCTGAACCTGGATGTTGCGGTAGCGGTTGATACCGGTACCGGCCGGGATCAACTTACCGATGATCACGTTCTCCTTCAGACCGATCAGCTTGTCGCTGCGGCTGTTGATCGCCGCGTCGGTCAGGACACGCGTGGTCTCCTGGAACGACGCCGCCGACAGCCACGACTCGGTCGCCAGCGAGGCCTTGGTGATACCCATCAGGACCGGACGTCCGGCTGCGGGCTCGCCACCCTCGGTCACGACCTGACGGTTGGCCGCCTCGAACTCGGCACGCTCGACGAGCGAACCGGGCAGGAACTCGGTCGAACCGTGATCGATGATCGTCACGCGACGCAGCATCTGACGCACGATGGTCTCGATGTGCTTGTCGTGGATCGACACACCCTGGCTGCGGTAGACCTCCTGGACCTCGTTGACCAGGTGGATCTGCACCTGACGGGGACCCATGACACGGAGCACCTCGTGCGGGTTGGCCGAGCCCTCCATGAGCTGCTGGCCGACCTCGACGTGGTCACCGTCGGCGAGGAGCCGCTCGGAACCGTCGTCGTGCTTGAACACGCGCAGACGCTGACGCTTCGAGATCTTGTCGATGACAACCTCTTCCGAACCATCGTCCGGGATGAGGGTGATCTTGTAGAAGCGGTCGTCGTCTTCGAGACGCACCCGGCCGGAGACCTCCGCGATCGGCGCCACGCCCTTGGGGACGCGGGCCTCGAAGAGCTCCTGGACACGCGGCAGACCACCGGTGATGTCGTCACCGACGCCACCCTGGTGGAACGTACGCATCGTCAGCTGGGTACCGGGCTCACCGATCGACTGGGCCGCGATGATACCGACGGCCTCGCCGATGTCGACGAGCTTGCCGGTGGCCATCGAACGGCCGTAGCACATCGCACACACACCGGTGCCGGTCCCACAGGTCAGGACCGAACGGACCTTCACCTGCGTGATGCCGGCGGCGAGCAGGGCCTCGATGGCCGGGTCGCCCAGGTCGTGACCGCGCTCGACGATGACGTTGCCGTCGGCGTCGACCGCGTCCTGCGCCAGCGTGCGGGCGTAGGTCGAGGTCTCGACGTGCGCGTCACGGATGAGCGTGCCGTCGGCCTGCTTCTCGGCGATGGTCGTGGTGATGCCACGCTCGGTGCCACAGTCGGTCTCGCGCACGATGACGTCCTGCGACACGTCCACCAGACGACGGGTCAGGTAACCCGAGTCGGCGGTACGAAGCGCGGTGTCGGCCAGACCCTTCCGGGCACCGTGCGTGTTGATGAAGTACTCGGCCACGGTCAGGCCCTCGCGGAACGAGGACTTGATCGGACGCGGGATGAACTCACCCTTCGGGTTGGTCACCAGACCCTTCATGCCCGCCAGCGAGCGGATCTGGGTCATGTTGCCCGCCGCACCCGACTTCACGATCATCGGGATCGGGTTGTCGTCCGGGTAGTGCGCCTCCATGGCCGCGCCGACCTCTTCGGTCGCCTGCTTCCAGATCTCCACGAGGGAGTCACGACGCTCGTCCGGGGTGAGGGCACCGCGCTGGAACTTGCGCTCCAGACCGTCGGCCCGCTCCTCGTACTTGTCGAGGATCTCCGCCTTCTGCGGCGGCACCAGCACGTCGGCCATCGAGACGGTGACGCCCGAACGGGTGGCCCAGTAGAAGCCGACGTCCTTCAGCTTGTCGACGGTCTGGGCGACCACGATCATCGGGTAGCGCTCGGCGAGATCGTTGATGATCACGGCCTGACGCTTCTTCGGCATCTGCTCGTTGACGAACGGGTACTCGATCGGCAGCAGCTCGTTGAACAGCACCCGGCCCAGCGTGGTCTCGATGTCCCACGGCGAGCCGTACTTCCAGCCGTCGGGGAACTGCTCGGCCTCGATGTCGGCCGGCGGACGCTGGTCGGTCAGACGCACCTTGATGCGCGACTGCACGGTCAGCACACCGCGGTCGACGGCCATGATGGCCTCGGCCGGGGTCGAGTAGACGCCACGCTCGACGTCGTCGCCGTTCGCCGGGGTGTACTCGCCCGCCGCACCCTCCTTGAGGGTGGTCAGGTAGTACAGACCGGTCACCATGTCCAGACGCGGCATGGCGAGCGGACGGCCCGACGCCGGCGACAGGATGTTGTTCGACGACAGCATCAGGATGCGCGCCTCGGCCTGCGCCTCCGCCGACAGCGGAAGGTGCACGGCCATCTGGTCACCGTCGAAGTCGGCGTTGAAGGCCTCACACACCAGCGGGTGGAGCTGAATGGCCTTGCCCTCCACCAGCTGCGGCTCGAAGGCCTGGATGCCGAGGCGGTGCAGCGTCGGTGCACGGTTCAGCAGAACCGGGTGCTCGGCGATGACCTCTTCGAGGACGTCCCACACCGCGGGGCGCTGACGCTCGACCATGCGCTTGGCCGACTTGATGTTCTGCGCCTGGTTCAGGTCGACCAGACGCTTCATCACGAACGGCTTGAACAGCTCGAGAGCCATCAGCTTCGGCAGACCGCACTGGTGCAGCTTGAGCTGCGGGCCGACCACGATGACCGAACGGCCCGAGTAGTCGACGCGCTTGCCGAGCAGGTTCTGACGGAAACGACCCTGCTTGCCCTTGAGCAGATCGCTCAACGACTTCAGCGGGCGGTTGCCCGGCCCGGTGACCGGACGGCCACGACGACCGTTGTCGAACAGGGCGTCGACCGACTCCTGCAGCATCCGCTTCTCGTTGTTGACGATGATCTCGGGAGCACCCAGATCGATCAGTCGCTTGAGGCGGTTGTTGCGGTTGATGACGCGGCGGTACAGATCGTTGAGGTCGGAGGTCGCGAAGCGGCCACCGTCGAGCTGCACCATCGGACGCAGCTCCGGCGGGATCACCGGAACGGCGTCGAGAACCATGCCCAGCGGCGAGTTGCCCGACTGCTGGAACGCCGCGACGACCTTGAGCCGCTTGAGCGCGCGCAGCTTCTTCTGGCCCTTGCCGCTGCGGATGGTCTCGCGCAGCGACTCGGCCTCGGCGTCGATGTCGAAGGTCTCCAGGAGCTTCTTGATCGCCTCGGCGCCCATCGAACCCTGGAAGTACTCGCCGTAGCGCTCTTCGAGCTGACGGTAGAGCTTCTCGTCGATGATGAGGTCGCCCGGGGCGAGCTTGACGAACTTGTCCCAGATCTCCTCGAGACCGTCGAGCTCACGCTGAGCGGCGTCGCGCATACGACGCATCTCGCGGTCGGCACCGTCGCGCACCTTGCGGCGCACGTCGGCCTTGGCACCCTCGGCCTCCAGCTCGGCGAGATCCTGCTCGAGCTTCTGCTGACGCTCGTTGAGGTCGACGTCGCGCTGATCGGCGACAGCCTTCTTCTCGACCTCCATCTCGGCCTCGAGCGTCGAGAGCTCGTTGTGACGGAGCTCGTCGTCGACCGCGGTGATCACGTAGGCGGCGAAGTAGATGATCTTCTCGAGATCCTTCGGCGCCAGGTCGAGCAGGTAGCCCAGCCGGCTCGGCACACCCTTGAAGTACCAGATGTGCGTGACCGGGGCGGCCAGCTCGATGTGGCCCATGCGCTCACGGCGCACCTTGGCCTTGGTCACCTCGACGCCGCAGCGCTCACAGATGATGCCCTTGAAGCGGACGCGCTTGTACTTGCCGCAGTAGCACTCCCAGTCGCGGGTCGGGCCGAAGATCTTCTCGCAGAACAGGCCGTCCTTCTCCGGCTTGAGCGTGCGGTAGTTGATCGTCTCCGGCTTCTTGACCTCACCGTATGACCAGTTGTGGATGTCGTCGGCCGTGGCCAGGCCGATCTTCAGTTCGTCGAAAAAGTTGACGTCGAGCACTTGTTACCTTTCCAGAGCTCTGTTGTCAGTAGCCGGGGCGAAACCCGGCCGGGTGAGGGTCAGATCAGTTGGCGAGATCGTCGACGGTGGCCGACTCGTTGCGCGACAGGTTGATGCCGAGGTTGGCAGCGGCGCGCTCCAGGTCCTCGTCGTCGGTGTCGTGCATCTCGATGGCGGCACCGTCGGAGCTGAGCACCTCGACGTTCAGGCACAGCGACTGAAGCTCCTTCAGCAGCACCTTGAACGACTCAGGGATACCCGGCTCCGGGATGTTCTCGCCCTTGACGATCGCCTCGTAGACCTTGACGCGGCCCACCACGTCGTCCGACTTGATGGTCAGCAGTTCCTGCAGCGTGTACGCCGCACCGTAGGCCTGCATGGCCCAGCACTCCATCTCACCGAAGCGCTGACCACCGAACTGCGCCTTACCACCCAGCGGCTGCTGGGTGATCATCGAGTACGGGCCGGTCGAACGAGCGTGGATCTTGTCGTCGACCAGGTGGTGCAGCTTGATGATGTACATGTAGCCGACCGACACCGGGTACGGGAACGGCTCGCCGGAACGACCGTCGAACAGCGTCGCCTTGCCGTCGCCGTTGACCATGACCTCACCGTCGCGGTTCGGCAGCGTCGAGGACAGCAGTCCGGTCAGCTCCTCCTCGCGGGCGCCGTCGAACACCGGGGTGGCGGTGTTGGTGTCGGGCTCGGCCGAGTACATGTCCTCGGGCAGACGCGACGCCCACTCCGGCACACCCTCGGCGACGTTGATGTTCCAGCCGGCCTTGGCCACCCACCCGAGGTGGGTCTCCAGGATCTGGCCGATGTTCATACGCCGCGGCACACCGTGGGTGTTGAGGATGATGTCGACGGGGGTGCCATCGGGCAGGAACGGCATGTCCTCCTGCGGGAGGATCTTGCCGATGACGCCCTTGTTGCCGTGACGACCGGCGAGCTTGTCGCCGTCCTGGATCTTGCGCTTCTGGGCCACGTACACGCGGACCAGCTCGTTGACGCCGGGCGCGAGATCGTCGTCGTCGTCGCGGCTGAACACGCGCACGCCGATGACCTTGCCGGTCTCGCCGTGGGGCACCTTCAGCGAGGTGTCGCGGACCTCCCGGGCCTTCTCACCGAAGATGGCACGCAGCAGACGCTCTTCCGGGGTCAGCTCGGTCTCACCCTTCGGGGTGACCTTGCCGACCAGGATGTCGCCGTCGCGGACCTCGGCACCGATGCGCACGATGCCGCGCTCGTCGAGGTCGGCGAGGACCTCGTCGGAGACGTTCGGGATGTCCCGGGTGATCTCCTCGGCACCGAGCTTGGTGTCGCGGGCGTCGATCTCGTGCTCCTCGATGTGGATCGAGGTGAGCACGTCCTCTTCGACGAGGCGCTGCGACAGGATGATCGCGTCCTCGTAGTTGTGACCCTCCCACGGCATGATCGCCACGAGCAGGTTCTTGCCGAGCGCCATCTCACCGTTCTCGGTGCAGGGGCCGTCGGCGAGGACCTGGCCGGCCTCCACGCGCTGGCCCTCGTCCACGATCGGACGCTGGTTGGCGCAGGTGCCGTGGTTCGAACGCGCGAACTTGCGCATCCGGTAGGTGTCACGGGTGCCCTCGTCGGACATGACGGTGATGTAGTCGGCCGAGACCTCTTCCACCACACCGGTCTTGGAGGACACGATGACGTCACCGGCGTCGACGGCGGCACGCAGCTCCATACCGGTACCGACCAGCGGCGACTCGTTGCGCACCAGCGGCACGGCCTGACGCTGCATGTTCGCACCCATCAGGGCGCGGTTCGCGTCGTCGTGCTCGAGGAACGGGATCATCGCGGTGGCGACCGACACCATCTGGCGCGGCGAGACGTCGAGGTACTCGACGGCGTCGGCGCCCACGAACTCCACCTCGGAGCCCTTCTTGCGCACCAGCACACGCTCGTCGGTGATGCGGCCGCTGCCGTCGAAGTTGGTGTTGGCCTGACCGATGAGGAAGCGATCCTCCTCGTCGGCGGTCATGTACTCGATCTCGTCGGTGACGACACCGTCGACGACCTTGCGGTACGGGGTCTCGATGAATCCGAACGGGTTGACCCGCGCGTACACCGAGAGCGAACCGATCAGACCGATGTTCGGACCCTCAGGGGTCTCGATCGGGCACATGCGGCCGTAGTGCGACGGGTGCACGTCGCGCACCTCGAGGCCGGCACGCTCACGGCTCAGACCACCCGGGCCCAGCGCCGACAGACGACGCTTGTGGGTCAGACCCGACAGCGGGTTGTTCTGGTCCATGAACTGCGACAGCTGGCTGGTTCCGAAGAACTCCTTGATCGCCGCCACGACGGGACGGATGTTGATCAGGGTCTGCGGGGTGATCGCCTCGACGTCCTGAGTGGTCATGCGCTCACGCACAACACGCTCCATACGCGAGAGGCCCACGCGGATCTGGTTCTGGATCAGCTCGCCGACGGTACGCAGGCGACGGTTGCCGAAGTGGTCGATGTCGTCGACCTCGACGGGCACCTCGACGCCACCGGGGACGGTCATGTAGGTGGTGGTGTGCGGGTCGGCCTCGTGCAGACGCACCAGGTACTCGACGGTCGCGATGATGTCCTCGCGGGTCAGCGTGGACTCGCCCACCATCGGGTTGCCCGTCAGGCCCAGCTTCTTGTTGACCTTGTAGCGGCCCACGCGGGCGAGGTCGTAACGCTTGTCCTTGAAGAACAGGTTCTCCAGGAGGTTCTCCGCGGACTCCTTGGTCGGCGGCTCACCCGGGCGCAGCTTGCGGTAGACCTCCAGCAGCGCCTCGTCCTGGCTGCCGGTGTTGTCCTTCTCCAGCGTCGACATCATGATCTCGGAGAACCCGAACCGCTCGGTGATCTCCTCGGCGGTGAAGCCCAGCGCCTTGAGCAGCACGGTGACCGGCTGACGGCGCTTGCGGTCGATACGCACACCCACGGTGTCGCGCTTGTCGACGTCGAACTCGAGCCACGCACCGCGACCCGGGATCACCTTGACGGTGTGCAGGGTCTTCTCGGTGGTCTTGTCGATCGAGGCGTCGAAGTACACGCCGGGGCTGCGGACCAGCTGGCTCACCACGACACGCTCGGTGCCGTTGATGATGAAGCTGCCCTTTTCGGTCATGATCGGGAAGTCGCCCATGAAGACGGTCTGCGACTTGATCTCGCCGGTGTTGTTGTTGATGAACTCCGCGGTGACGAACAGCGGCGCCGCGTAGGTCATGTCCTTGTCCTTGCACTCCTCGACGGAGGCCTTGACCTCGTCGAAGTGCGGCTCGGAGAACGACAGGGACATCGAACCGGAGAAGTCCTCGATCGGGGACAGCTCGTGGAGGATGTCCTCGAGGCCACCGGTCGGGTTCTCGTCGCCGCGGGCGATCGCCTTCGCGCGCCACTCCGGCGAACCGACGAGCCATTCGAACGAATCGAGTTGGAGGTCGAGGAGGCCCGGGACCTCCAGCGGCTCGCTGATCTTTGCAAACGACGCGCGATGCGGCGCGCCGGGGATTGTTGAGGTGGACTGGCGGTTGACTGCCAAGATGCGTCCTTCCAACACGACGTTATTCACAACCTAGATGTGCAGTACGTGGCTTGATGGGCCGTTCGCTGGTGACACCCTGGAATCGGCGATCACCGCAGCACACACGTCTAGAGAGTGGCCGAAGAAGGATCGATAGATGGACAGGAGGCAGCCAGCGCAACGTCCAACTGTAGCAGAAAATAGACGCACTTTGTCAAGCCGTCTGGAAAGCGATTTCGCGCGGGTGGCTGCCTGCACGTCGATCGCTGGTCACAGCCTGGCCCGACATCGCCTCCACGTCAAGCGCTACGCGCGAATTTCGCGAAGTCGGTGTCGAACTCGGCGTCCGACCTGGTGATGAGGGGGCGACGCACCTCGATCAGAAGGGCTCGACCGCCCGGATCCGCCACTGGTCGCCCTCACGCACCATCGCGAACTGGGCGCGCGGTGCACCGCTGTTGGTGGCCATGCTGTTCTGCGTCTCGCTCACCACCAGGTTCGCGATGACGGTCGCGGTCGCGCCGTCGTCGGCGCCGGAGAGGTCCCGGACGCCGATCGCGTCGACCCGGCACTCCGCACCCGTCTTGGTCTGCGTGATCAGCTCGCGCTGCGCCTTCAGCGTGTCGTCGAACTCCGTGCGGGCCTGCCCGGTCAGCGCGTCCTGCGCCCGCCGCTGCCACTCGTCGAGTTCGGTGTGGTCATACCCGAACACCGCGCAGATCCGCTCCTGGGCCTGCGAGGTGAGCTGCGATGTCGACTCCTGGTCCACGAACGCCTTGTTCGGTCCGATCTCGGCGCCCGGATGGAACGCGAGGATGGCAGCGATGACGAACAACACGGCCGCGATGCCCGCCAGC
This sequence comes from Gordonia sp. BP-119, assembly GCF_016924115.1. NCBI lineage: Bacteria > Bacillati > Actinomycetota > Actinomycetes > Mycobacteriales > Gordoniaceae > Gordonia > Gordonia sp. BP-119. The sequence continues at coordinate 518 of NZ_JAFFZF010000034.1, read as the reverse complement.
ACTCCGGTACGGATGCCGAGGGGATTGCGGGAGGCACCCCTCCCCCGCCGGTCCCGCTTGCCGGGACGCCGGCCCATCGGCCGGTTCGGCTTGTCCGACGACCCGGCCGGCGCCGGGGTGTCTCCGCGGCGCAGGGTCGAGACCCGCGCGACCGGTTTGGTCTTGGGTTTGGTGACGTCGGGTGTGGGCGACTCGGCCGGAGAGGGCTTCTCGAGGCTGACGGCGTCGGTTTCCGCGGTGTCGGTTTCCGCGGTGGCGTCACCAGGCCCTTCGAGGCTCGTCGCTCGCGCTCCTCGCACCTCAGGGGGCAGGGAATTGCCGGTTTCCGCGGTGGCGTCACCAGGCCCTTCGTGGCTCGTCGACCTCGACTCGCTTCGCTCGCTCGGCCCGGCGGCTTTCGCTCCTCGCACCTCAGGGAGCAAGGGGGACGCAGCTTCGTCCGACACCTCAGGGGGCAGAGGGGTTGTCGCTTCGTCCGACACCTCAGGGGGCAGGGGGGCTTCTCGCACCTCAGAGGG
>NZ_JAFFZF010000033.1:0-69678 GCF_016924115.1 Gordonia sp. BP-119 | reverse complement strand
TGAGGAACGTGATGAACTCGCTGTGGCGATGTCTGGGTAAGCATTGTCCGATCACCGTGCCGGTGAGCACGTCGAGCGCGGCGAACAAGGTGGTGGTGCCGTTGCGTTTGTAGTCGTGGGTCATCGTGGCGGCACGGCCGGTGACCATCGGCAACGACGGCTGGGTTCGGTCGAGGGCTTGGATCTGTGATTTCTCGTCCATACACAGCACAATGGCCTTGTCCGGCGGCGTCAGGTACAAGCCGACCACATCGATCAGCTTCTCTTCGAACTGCGGATCGTTGGATACCTCGAACGTGTCCACCCGATGCGGCTTAAGCCCAAGATCAGACCAAATGCGTTGCACGGTAGCCGGACTCACCCCAACATGGGCGGCCATCGTGCGGCACGACCAATGGGTATGCCCGGGTGGAGTGCTCGTCTTGGTCAACCGCACGATCTCGGCGACCTTCTCCTCACTGATCGAAGACTTACGGCCCCGACCAGCTCGTACCTGCCCGAACTTCGTCAACCCGTCCTCGGCGAAACGTGTGCGCCACGCCCGCACTGTCACCGCGGTCACCCCAAGTTCCTCGGCGATCACCCGATTCGCTTCGCCGTCGGCGGCCATCAGCAAAACCCTGGCCCGCAACACCTCACGGTGCGGCGCGGTCTGCGCCCGCGCCAACGTTTCCAACGTCTCCCGCTCGGCTTTCGTCAACCGCAAACACGCTGCCGGTGCACTCATCAACCCAGCCTACCGAACAACGAGCTAGACAATTGCGAGACACACCACTAGATCAGGTCGCAACCACCGGGGACGAGGTCGCGGCGCTGATAGCACTCGACGCCGAGCAGCTTCTCCTGGATGTCGTCGGGCAGCGACATGAAGCCGGAGATGGCCCGGCTGCGATCGATCTCGGAACGGTGGGCGGTGACGGCCGCCCTCTTGCGGGCCGCGAGATCCGACACGTCGACCACCACGTCGATCTCCGACTCCGGAGTGCCGGGTAGCTGCTCCCGGGGGATGTCCGCGAACAGACTCTCCGCGAGGATGTCCATCATCCACTTCGGGATGGTGGCGAAGTACAGCGAACGCACGCGCCAGGCCGGCCCGGCGCGGTGATAGAGCTTCGTCGACGCCGCCGCGTCGGCCGCCGCGCACGCGAGCCGGTGCGCGTGGACGTGGTCGGGGTGACCGTAGATACCCAGCGGGTCGTAGGTGATCACGATGTCGGGTTGCACTGCCCGGATGTGGTGGGTGAGCGCACGGACCTGTTCGTCGAACGACGCCTCGCACAGCCGCTGCGCATCGGGTGCGGATTCTGGTCGCCGGTCGTCGGCATAGCCGAGCATGATCGGCGGGCGCGGCATGCCGAGGATGTCGACCGCGTCGGCGAGTTCGCGGTGCCGGACGGTGCCGTCGGTCCAGGTGCACATCACGAGGTCGACCTCGCCGCCGGCGTCGGTGTGACGCGCGATCAGGCCACCGGTCCACAGTGATTCGTCGTCGGGGTGCGCGTGCACCAACAGCAGTCGGGGTGTGCCCATCCACCTGGCTTCCTGATCGTTCCCGCACGGCACGGATGTCGTGCGGGGTAGTCGGTCCCCGACCCAGGGTAGCCACACCACCGCTCGGTAAAGTCGGTGTCCGTCACACGTGTCGCACCGGCGCGGAGATTTTCATCCGTCCGGTGCACGAGAACAGAACATGGAGGTCTGCGATGAGCGCTCAGCCCGAAGTCCACGAGTTCCAGGCCGAGACCCGGCAGCTGCTGGATCTCATGGTCCACTCGATCTACTCCAACAAGGACAGCTTCCTGCGCGAGCTGATCTCCAACGCGTCCGACGCACTGGACAAGCTGCGGCTGGAGTCCCTGCTCGACAAAGACCTCGACGTCGACACCTCCGACCTCCACATCACGCTCGACCCCGATGCCGAGGCCCGGACCCTCGTCGTGGCCGACAACGGCATCGGCATGACCCGCGACGAGGTCGTCGGCCTGATCGGCACGCTGGCCCGTTCGGGCACGGCCGAGTTGCGCCGGTCGCTCGCGGAGGCTCGCGCGAACGGGGTGTCCGACGCGGCGGCCGAGGAACTGATCGGTCAGTTCGGCATCGGCTTCTACTCGACGTTCATGGTCGCCGACAAGGTCACGCTGGTGACCCGTAAGGCGGGGGAGAGCACCGGCACCCGCTGGGAGTCGACCGGCGACGGAACCTACACGATCGACGACGTCCCCGACGCCCCGCAGGGCACCTCGGTCACGTTGGCGCTCAAGCCCGTCGACACCGAGGATCACCTCTACGACTATTCGGATCCGACCAAGCTCCGCCAGCTCGTGAAGCGGTACTCGGACTTCATCGCGTGGCCGATCCGGATGGACGTCGAGAAGACCGTTCCGGTGGAGACCCCCGACACCGAGGCCTCCGACGCCGACGACGCGGACGAGAAGAAAGCGCCGGAGACGAAGACGGTCGTCGAGGCCGAGACGATCAACTCGATGAAGGCGCTCTGGGCCAAGTCGCGCTCGGAGGTGACCGACGAGGAGTACCAGGAGTTCTACCGGCACGTCTCCCACGCCTGGGATGCGCCGCTGGAGACCATCACGCTGCAGGCCGAGGGCACCTTCGAGTACCAGGCGCTGCTGTTCATCCCGACGCAGCCACCGTTCGACCTGTTCATGCGCGACAGCAAGGTCGGCATCCACCTCTACGTCAAGCGCGTCTTCATCATGGACGACTGCGCCGAACTGATGCCGGAGTACCTGCGCTTCGTCAAGGGTGTCGTCGACGCGGCCGACCTGTCGCTGAACGTGTCCCGCGAGATCCTGCAACAGGACCGCCAGATCCGCGCGATCCGTCGCCGGCTCACCAAGAAGGTGATCTCGACGGTCACCGAGATGCGCGCCGGCCGGCCCGACGACTACCGCACGTTCTGGGATGCCTTCGGCCGGGTGTTCAAGGAAGGTCTGGTCAACGATCCGGACAACCGCGAGGCGCTCCTCAAGGCCTCGTCGTTCGCGACCACCCACTCCGAGGACGAACTGACCACACTCGCCGACTACATCGGCCGGATGAAGAGCGGTCAGGACACGATCTACTACATGACCGGCGAATCGCGTCAGCAGATCGTGAACTCGCCGCACATGGAAGCGTTCCGCGCCAAGGGAATCGAGGTTCTCGTCCTGTCCGATCCCGTCGACGAGATGTGGGTCTCGGCGGGTGCGGAGTTCGACGGCAAGTCGTTCCAGTCGATCGCCAAGGGCGCCGTCGACCTCGACGGTGACGACGAGGACGCCGACGATTCCGCCAAGGAGGAGCAGAACAAGACCTACGCCGACCTGCTGGGGTGGCTCACGAGCACCCTCTCCGACGACGTGAGTGAGACGCGACTCTCGTCGCGCCTCACCGAGTCGCCGGCGTGCCTGGTCGGTGACACGTTCTCGATGTCTCCGCAGCTGGAGAAGCTCTACCGGGCGTCCGGTCAGGAATTCCCCAAGTCCAAGCGGGCACTGGAGCTCAACCCTGATCACCCGCTCGTCGCCGCGCTGAACAAGGCCTACGGAGCCGGGGATCACGAACAACTGGTGCCGACGGCGAAGCTGCTGTACGGCATGGCCGTGATCGCCGAGGGCGGTGAGCTCGACGACCCGGCCGAGTTCGCGAAGCTGTTGGCCGGTCGGCTGACCGAATCGTTCGCGGCGAGCGGACCGTCGGCCGGTTCGGAGTCCTGATCGGTCTGTCCAGACCACGGGTACGCCGCACGTGAGCCGCCGAAGACGGATCGTCGTCTTCGGCGGCGTGGCGGTTGTCCTGGCGGTGGTGCTGGTCGCCGCGCTCGTCGTCGGGCTGGCCCGCGAGGACGAGCGGGCGGCCACCCCGTCCGAGGCGGTGCAGACCTATCTCGACGCGCTCGCCGATGCCGACGCCGACGCGGCTCTGGGTGTCATCGATCCGCGCCCCGACACCCGGTTTCTGTCCGACAACGTCCTGCGGGCTCAACACTCCGCGGCGCCGCTGGGCGACATCGAGGTCCGGTCTGCTGCCGACGGTGCGCCGGAGGAGAACGTCCGGGCAAGATACCGGATGGGTGCCCGGGTCATCGACACCGAGATCCGGACCGTACGGGTCGCCGACGGCTGGGCCGTCGTCGACGGCGCGATCGCGGTCCGGATCGAGTCGCTACGGGTTGTGCAACCGACGTTCTTCGGCGGCGAGGTCGAGGAAGGGGACACGGTGCACGTGTTCCCCGGACCGCAGCGCTGGGGCTCCCGCGACACCGACTTCGTCGCGCGCGTCGCAGACGACGATCCTCCGACCACGCCGAGAGGACCCATGTCCGTCCGCGTCGTCGGCGAACTGAGCGCCACCGGCGCCGGAGCCGTCAGCGATTCGGTGTCGGCGCACCTGACCGCGTGTGCGGCGTCGACCCAGGCCGATGCGGGGCGGCAGGTCGCGGGCTGTACCCAACGGTTGTACCGCTCCGCGGTGGACGGCAGTGTGCGGTGGACGGCTCCGAAAGACCTGTCCGGGCTGCGTTATCTGCTCCGTGTTCCGGTTTCGGATGCGAGTGGGGACAGCAGCCGGGACGGGTCGGGTCTGGGTGTCGTCGACGTCGTCGGCCCGGTGCGCTGGCGGGTGTCCTACACCCCCGAGTACGACGCGGACGGCCCCCGGGTGGAGACCGTCGACGAGCAGTACCTCGTGGGCCATGTCGACCTCACCGAGAGCAGTCCCGAGTTCGTCACCGACGGCTGACCCACCGAGTTCCGACCAGGTCGGGTCAGCGCGGTCGCAGCCGGAACACCGGGATGCGGCGGTCGGTGCGCTTCTCGTACAGATCGAAGTTCGGCCACACCGCCCGCAGCGTCTGCCAGGCCGCGTCCCGCTCGGCGTCGACCAGTTCGGTGGGCACCGCCTCCGACACCTCACCGTGGACGATGATCTCGATCTCGTCGGCAGCGCGGAGGTTGAAGACCCACGCCGGCATCTTGGGACCGCCGAAGTAGGAGCCTGCGATCAACCAGTCCGACCCGTCCGGGACGGCCAGGAGTTGCGTCGTCCGGATCGCACCACTCTTGCGGCCCGGGACCCGGATCGTGATGTTCGGCAGATCACCGATGTCGAGCAGGCTCAGCCGCTGTCCCGACACAGATTGAAGAACGCTGTCGCACCTGACGATCTGCGGGAGGAAGCGAGGCATCCAGGAGATCGACCCGATCTTCACCGCGAGTCCGCGCCGCACCGTCATGCGCCCAGTGTGTCACGGGGATTCGGCGAATCGACGTCGACTCCCCGGACCCGTGTCGAGTCTCCGCCGACGCCGTGACGGTTCGATGCCCTCCGGGCGGATGGGCACCGAGGTAGCGTTGCGGTCCGTGACGACCGGTGACAGCGTGACGCACATCTTGATCGACGGCGGCCAGACCGGCACCCGCGTGCGGATCGAGACGCCCGACGGTGGTTCCGACCACGACGCGCCCCCGATCCGTACCGACCGACCGGTCGTGGAGCAGATCGCCGCAACCGTGCGGGACATCCTTCGAACGGCGATGGTGAGGTCGGGTCCCGACGGGTCGCCCGGCCCGTCGGTGGTCGCGGCCGGCGTGTCCGGACTGACCCCCGGCGCCTCCCGCCCCATCGATCTCCTCGCCGCGCTCGCCGACGCAGGCGTCGACTCCGTTGCCCTCGCCCATGATTCGGTGACCGCGTATCTGGCCGCGAATCGTCACGAGTTCGGCGCGGTCACCGCGGTCGGGACGGGCGTGGTCACCCTCGGGGTCGGCCGGGGCGGTGTCCGCCGGGTCGACGGCTGGGGATACCTCTTCGGCGACGCCGGTAGTGCCTACTGGATCGGGCGGTCGGGCATCACCGCGGCACTGCGCGCCTTCGACGGCCGGGGGCCCGAGACGGCACTCCGCGTGGCCACCGAGGAGGAATTCGGTCCGCTGGCCGAGTTGTACATGTCGGTGCAGGCCGACCCCGACCGCGTCGCACGCATCGCCGCGTTCGCCCGGGCGGTCGACGCCGCATCGGAGGCCGGGGATGCGGCGGCCCAACAGGTCATCGACGACGCCGCCGACGAACTGGCGACGTCGGCGATGACCGCGCTCGACCGCAGCGGCCGCGGGCCCGGCGAGCCAGCACGCGTGAGCTGGGTCGGCGGTGTGATGTCGGCCAGTGATCGACTCCGAAACCGGTTCGTCGACACCATCTCTCGCCGAGCCCCGGAGGTGTCCGTGGAACCGCCGCACGGCCCGCCCTTCGACGGCGTCCGACTCCTCACCGATCTCGACGCCGCACACCCGCTGGCCGAGCACGTCTACCGTGGGACCTCTGCTCCCTGAGCCGAAAGAAGCGGCCCCCATTGCTCCCTAATCCAAAGGAACGACATGACCATTGCTCCCTGAGGTGCGAGGAGCGCCAGCGACGAGCCACGAAGGGCCTGGTGAGGCAGGTTGCGGAGCCCTTCGTGGCTCGCTTCGCTCGCACCTCAGGGAGCAGAGATGTGGAAGCCCACGCGTGTTCTTTCGTAGTCCACGACGGCCGCCAGGCCGCAGGTACTGAGGTGCGAGGAGCGCAAGCCGCCGGGCGGAGCAAGCGACCACGGAGCGCGTTGAGGTCGACGAGCCTCGAAGCTCAGGGCGACTCAGCGGCCCTTGAACTCGGGTTTGCGCTTCTCGAAGACGGCGGTGATGGCCTCGGTGAGGTCCTCGCTGGGCAGGAACGCGGAGTTCCACGCGGCGACGTAGCGGAGGCTGTCGTGGACGGCGGCGCTGCGCGAATGGTCGAGAACGGACTTGATGCCGTGGACCACGAGCGGCGGGTTGTCGGCGATCTCGCGGGCGGTCGAGCGGGCGAGCTCGAGCACGGCGGTCTGATCGTCGGCGACGTCGTTGACCAGACCGATCTTCTCGGCGCGGGCGGCGTCGATGTCCTTGCCGGTCAGCGCCAGCTCCCGCATGTGACCGTCGCCGATGATGAACGGCAGGCGCGCGAGTGTGCCCACGTCGGCGACCATCCCGACCTTCACCTCACGCACGCTGAACTTGGCGTCGGCGCTGGCGTAGCGCACATCGGCCGCGCAGATCAGGTCCACGCCGCCACCGATGCACCAGCCGGACACGGCCGCGACGACCGGCTTGCGACAGTCGGCGACCGCGGTGATGCCGGCCTGGAGTGTGCGCAGCGAGTCGAGGAATTCGGTGCGCGGCGCGGCTTTGGCGTCCCCGGCGAGGACGGCCGACAGCGTCCCGCCCATCGCGACGAGGTCGAGGCCGTAGGAGAAGTTCTTGCCCGACCCCGTCAGCACCACCGCGCGCACTTCCGGATCGGTGTCGAGGTGCCCGAACAGCTCTGGGAGTTCCTGCCAGAAGTCCGGTCCCATGGCATTGCCCTTGCCCGGGCCGATGAGGGTGACCTCGGCGATGTGGTCGGAGACGGTGATGTCGAACGCGGTCCAGGCGCGGTCGTTCCAGGCGTGGTCTGTCATGCGAGGGAGCCTACTCGGCGGTCAGAACCGGCGGTGTCCGGATCCGCCGACGGCGACCGGTCGGGCCGAGAGCGGTGCGTCGACCCTGTTAGATGGGTACATGAGCGGATACATCCAGGAGGACATCGACCCGGAGGAACTCGCGCACCGGACCGAACTCGCGTCCGCGATCGCGGGCAGCGTCCGGGACTTGATCGATGCGACGGTGCGCACCGAGGTCGGTGAGACAGACATCGCGGAGGCGAGGCGGCTCATCGCCGCCGCCACCGAGATCCTCCGGAAGGACCAGCTGCCGGGCCCGTTCGGCATCCGATTCAACTCCGACGGCACCAAACGGTCCTGGGGCAATGCCGTTCTGGGGCGGCGGAACCCGATCGCACCGCCGGTCGAGCTCCATCACGAATCCGAGTACAGCTGGCTCGAGGTCGCACTCGGTCCCCAGTACGAGGGTCCGGCCGGACTCGTCCACGGCGGCGTGCTCGCGCTCGTCTTCGACCAGCTGCTGGGTTCGACCGCGGAGTTCCAGGGTGTGCCCGGGATGACCGGCACCCTCACCGTCCGGTATCGGCGCGGTACGCCGCTCGGGGTGATCCGCGGCGAGGCGCGCGTCGATCGGGTCGAGGGTGTGAAGACGTTCGTCACAGGGACGATCTCGGTCGACGGCCAGCTCACGGCCGAGTCCGAGGGCATCTTCATCCTGCCGCGGTGGGCTCGCGGTGAGGTGCCCGACGCCATGCGGAACTCGGTCGGCGAGGGCTGAACGCCGCGGGCCGGCCCGTCGCCCGACGACCGGTCAGACCTCCGCGGGAGTCGATCGCGGCCCTACGGGTGAGTAGCGCGCACACAGGAACGCGCCGTTGCGTGCGAAGTCCTGCAACTCGAAGTCGTAGGCGCGCGGGAAGAGTGGTCGGCCCGACCCCAAGGTGACGGGCGCGATCGACACGATGACGTCGTCGAGCATTCCGGCTTCGGCGAACTGCGCGGCGAGGTCGCCGCCGCCCACGACCCAGACGTGGCGGTCGCCCGCTGCGTCGACCAGACGGTCACGGAGGTCTGCGGGGCTCCCGGCGACCACCGAGATGGTGTCCGACACCGGCGTCAGTGACTGATGGGTGAAGACGAACGTCGGTATGTCGTATGGCCACGGCTTCCCGTCGGAGACCTCGTGGTCGAGGATCCACCGGTAGGTCGTCGCGCCCATCACGGCGACACCGACCTGCCGGAAGAAGTCGTCGTAGTTCATCGGCCCGCCCTCCTCGAGCGGCTGGCTGAGCAGCCAGTCGAGGTTGTCCCGGTCGTCGGCGAGGAAGCCGTCGAGGGTCGTTGCCGTGTAGTAGCGGAATGCCATCAGAATCCTCCGGAGTGTTTGCGGTGCCACATGATCGGGTCGGGATCGAGAGTCGGGGCGGTGACGTCGACGCCGGAGTCCCGCAGCATCCAGCGGGCGACGAGCCGACGATGTGCGGAGAACGTCAACACGTGCGCGACGATCTGGGAGAGCAGGAACGATTCGGGTGGGTCGCACAAGGCGTCGATCACGCGGTCCTGCCACGCGCCGCGTCGGTCGATGTCACGGATCAGGGCGAGCCAGCGCGGTGCGATGTCGCGATGCAACTCGATGAGGTCGGTCAGTTGGGTCAGTGCGGCCGGCGGCAGGTCGGCTCCCTCGATCGTCGACAACCAGGGGAGTTTGTCGCCGACGAGATGGGAAATGACCTCTGCGAGAGACTCTTCCGGTCCACTCCAGGACAGCAGCTGGTTACCCGCGAAACGCGGCGCGGTCCACGACGCGGCGTCGAGCCCCTTCGCGGCGTCGAGGAGCGCCTCGATGTCGTCGAGGTCGTGGCGAATCATGAGCATCACCACGTTGCCCGCATCCTCGGTCGTGGGTGAGCCGCTGTCGACGTACAGCGCAGTGGGCGAGTGGAAGTGGATGCCGTTCGGCGCCGGCAGCCAGTGGCTGTGCTCTCCCACCGCACCCATGCGGCCGGGACTGTGTCCGAAGGCGCGGCTGAAGGCACGCGAGAAGCCGTCGACGGACGAGTACCCGGACTCGAAGGCCACGTCGGTCACCGACTGTCCCCGCTGGAGGAGCCACGCCGCACGTTCGAGGAGGACGCGGCGCCGCAGGGCCACCGGTGCCTCGCCGGCACCGCGCCGGACCTGCCGGGTGAAGTGGAACGGCGACGCGTAGGCGCCCGAGGCCATGTCGTCGAGCGAGGTGTTGTCCTCGGACAGCACCGCGTCGAGAAGCTGCCGGAGACGGTCACGGTCGGTAGAGGTCACCCTCTGAGTATGGAACCGCGAAAGCCGTTCCCGCCCGACCGAAATTGCTCCACCGGGCGGCGGTGCCGATCAGTCCCTCGTCAGCAGGGGGATCAGACGTTCGGTCTTGGCCTCGGTCCAGCCCGGCGGCTGCAGGATCTTGGCCCAGGCTGCCGGGATCGCGGACATGTAGTTGTGTCCGTGGCCGTCGGGGACTCCGACCGACACCGCCATGTCGGCGCTGACCTGCAAGAAGGTCACGAACGGGATCCACCGCATCGCCGACAGCACGTCGCGTCCGGGTTCCTCCTCGAGCCAGTCCGGCTCGCGGAGGATCAGTCGCGGGTTCCACCACGAGATCGGATCGGAGGCGTGCTGCAGATAAACCGCGCGACCCGACGGCGACGTCCACTCGGTGGTCGGCTTGTCGAGGTCCGGTGCGTCGGCGATGAATCGGACCTGTCGACCGTCGTCGTAAGTGGGCAACACTTCCGGCGTCCCGTCGTCGCGTGACCCGGTCGTGTCCACCCACAATTTGTTGTTGAAGGTCGGTCCGCTGAACAGGGCACCGTCAGTGCGCGCGCTCAGCGCCGGGATGGTCCCGAACGCCGACTCGGCCGCGAAGGAGCCGAGGCTCTCGCCGAAGACGACGAGCTTGGGGCGTTGGGCCTCAGGTACCTCGCGCACCCGTTCCGAGACCGCCTCGAAGAGCGCCTGCCCGGCCTGCCGCGCGCGTTCCTTGTCGACGAGGAACGACAACCAGCTCGGCAGGTACGAGTACTGCATGCTCACCGTCGCCGTGTCGCCGTTGTACATGTACTCGAGCGAGTCCACCGTCGCCTGGTTGATCCATCCGGTGCCGGTGGTGGAGGCGACCGCGATGAGTTTGCGCTGCAACCCGCCGGCGCGCACGAGTTCCTCTGCGGCGAGTTCGGCATTGGCACGCAGATCTGTACCCGAGCCGAGCCCGACGTAGGCGCGGATCGGTTCCATGGCGGGGGACCCGTTGAACGCGCTCAGCTCTTCCACGGTGGGCGACACCGAGATGAAGATCCGGCCTTGACGCCCGAGCGAATCCCAGGTCACCAGCGAACCCGGACCGCCCGAACGCTGCGGGGTGGTCGGCGGACTGGAGTCCGCCGTCGTTTCGTCGTTGACCGCCGCGAACGACGAGTTCAGCGCCTGCATACCGTAGTTGGCGACGACGCCGTTGAGGACCAGCACCGTGATGATGATCGCGATGGTCGCCGCGGCGAAGGCCGAGATACGCGGCGGCGCCACGCGATTGAGTTTCCGGACGAGCCACTTCACCCCGTCGCCCCACGCCTGCCCGATGGTCATCAGCAGGGCGAAGACCACCACGGCGATGAGCAGGATCTGCGGGTAGGCCGTCCAGGACAGGAGGTCGACCCCCATCATCGTCCGGACCTGGTCCTGCCACCGCTGGAACGCGACCAGCATGACGACGGTGCCCGCGATCGCGGCCAGGCCCAGCGCCGCCCAGAGCCGGCGCATCGGCGCGGGCCAGGGTTCCTCCCGGGAGATCATGTAACGGATCAGCCAGGACACCAGCACACCGAGGCCGTACCCGACCGCGGCCGAGGCCCCGCTCACGATGCCTTGGAACAGCGGCCCGCGCGGCAGGAGCGACGGCGTCACCGACAGCCACAGAAAGACGAGCGCGACCGTCAACCCGACGCAGGAATACCGGTGGAGCCGCCGCCGCCACCACGACGGCGTCTTCTCTTCTGCCGGGCCGGTGGCGCCGGACTGCTCCGGAACCGGTGCGTCGTCCGGTTCCGGAGCGGCAGGTGGTTGCGAGGTGGGCGTGGTCGACGACACGTGGGTTCCTCTTTTCTCGAGAACCCGAAAACCGTAACACCGATCGCGGTGTGGCAGCGGCGCTTACGGCGACCGTGACCGTCGTGCCATCCAGCGGCGTCCGTTACTTGACCTCAGACCGCAGAATCCGTAGCACCCCGAACGCCAGGGGCAGTCCGATCCAGATCACTGCCGAGACGAGCATCCTCGCCCATTCGCCCCCGGTCGCCCAGTCGCCCTCTTGAAAGGGCACGTTCGTCAAGCCGGTGTCCACCCACTGGCCGAGATTGTCCTTGAACCACGGGACCAGCTGGCTGACCACGGTCAGAGCGGTGGGCAGCGCGAAGTAGGCGACAATCGCGCCCGGGGTGTTCAGGATCAGGGCGGCGAAGCCGAAACCGAGCAGCAAGCCGAAGGTCTGCGAGACAAACGAATTCACGAACCCGGCGAGCGTGAGGTCCCAGGAGCCGGCGGGATCGGGGAACGCCAGACCGGCGATCCCGTTGCCGATGACGCCGAGGATGAGCGCGACCGCGACCGCCGCGACGGCGGTGAGGAGCGCCGCCACCAGCTTCGCTCCGACGACGCGCTGCCGTCGGGGTTCGAGGGTGAATGTCGTCAGCGCGGTGCGTTGGCTCCACTCCCCGGTCACGAGCAGGATCGCGAGGATGGGCAGAATGATGGCGGTCGGGATGTTCATCATCCCGAAGAACTGTCCGAGGTTGAGGTTCTCGGGGCTGTTGCGGTTCGCGATGAGCATCGCGATCACGACGATCGCCGCGATGACTCCGATCGAGGCGGTCAGCCAGAAACCCGCACGCGTGTCGACGAGCTTGCGCAGTTCGACGCGGACGAGTCGGGAGAACGGGATTCCGGGGCGCTCGACGTCGATCACGTCGGTGTGGGGCACGGGGGTGCCGAAGTCGGCGAGGGTCATCGGGCTGCTCCTTCGAGTGTGGTGTGTTCACGCTGGGTGTCCGCGGTCAGCTGCAGGAACATCGCCTCGAGCTGGGCGCCGTCCGCGGGCCGCAGCTCGGTGAGGACGACGCCGACGGCGGCCGCGGCGCGGCCCACGTCGATGGGGTCGGCGTCGACATCGAGTCCGCCGGAGGCGTTGCGCTGCACGGTGATCCCGGCTGCGTTCAGCGCCTCGCCGAGGGTCGCGTCGTCGAGTGATCGGACGCGTGTCCCGGCGCCGGCGAGCAGTTCGTCTTTGGTGCCCTGGGCCACGATCCGGCCGTTGCCGATCACGACGATGTCGTCGGCGACGATCTCGATCTCGTGCAACAGGTGCGACGACAGCAGCACCGTGCCGCCGCGATCGGCGTACCCGCGCAGCAGGGTTCGCATCCAGTGGATGCCCGCCGGGTCCAGTCCGTTGGCCGGTTCGTCGAGGATCAGGATCTTCGGGTCCCCGAGCAGGGCTGCGGCGATACCGAGACGCTGGCGCATGCCGAGGGAGTAGTTGCGCACTCGTCGCCCGGCCTCCTCCGGGGTGAGGCTGACCAGCTCGAGCATCTCGTCGACGCGGTCGTGGCCGATGCCCATGGTCATCGCCGACAGTCGCAGGACCTCCGCGCCCGTCCGGCCGGCGTGCTGAGCCGAGGCGTCCAGGAGGATGCCGACCTGCGTGCCGGGATTCGGGATGGACCGGTAGTCGACGCCGTAGAGTTGCGCCACCCCCGACGTCGGCGGCGTCAGCCCGGCGATGATCCGCATCGTCGTCGACTTCCCGGCGCCGTTGGGGCCCAGGAATCCGGTCACCTGCCCGGGGCGGCAGGTGAACGACACGTCGTCGACTGCGACGTAGTCGCCGTAGCGCTTCGTCAGATTCTTCACTGTGATCATGTCGTCCATCGTGTCGTTTCCGCACGGCGTGCACATCGGACCTCCGGACAGCGTCGTATCGACCGAAAGTCGTAGGGGTCGACACCCATCGGGAGGACGCGGGCACCACCGGCGCCCGACTACGGTGACGGTTGTGCGTCCTGAGCAGTACCAACCACCGATGACGTGGGCCAGCCGATTGTGGCGGCTCGCGGTGATGCTCTGCGTCTCGGCCGGCACCTTCGCCACCCGTGCGTCGTACCTGTGGGACCAGGCCCGGTGGTGGTTCGTCGCCGACCTCGCACTCGGGGTGCTCTCCTACATCGTCATCTGGTGGCGCCGAAGCCATCCCGTACCGGTCACGACGTTCACGAACATCGTGACCATCGTGTCGTCGTCGTCTCTCGGACCGGGCATTCTCGCCATGGTGTCCCTGTCGACCCGGCGTCGGTGGCGCGAGATCATCCCGCAGGCGGTGTTGTCCGTTGTCGCGGGGATCATCGCCCTCGCCTTCTTCGCCACTCCGACCGAGGCGAACGATCCCGTCATCGTCAGTTACTCGGTCACGGTGGTCGCGACGGCGGCGATGGTCGCGTGGGGTCTCTACATCGGTTCGCGGCGTGAGCTTCTCGCCAGCTGGCAGGCGCGCGCGCTGGCCTCCGAGGCCGAACAGCAGGCGAAGGTGATGCAGGCGCGTTCGCTCGAACGGGCGCGGATCGCACGCGAGATGCACGACATCCTCGCGCATCGGATCTCGGCGATGAGCATGTACGCGGGCGCATTGGCCTACCGTTCGGACCTGTCCGGAGAGCAGATCCGCGAGACGGCGCAGACCATCCAGGAGACCTCGCACCTGGCGTTGACCGAGCTGCGGGAGGTGCTCGGGGTTCTGCGGGAGGGGCCCGGCGACGCCGCGCCCGAGGAACCGCAAGGGGTTCCGGACCTGGCCGCGCTGATCGAGGAGGCGCGCCGGCTGGGGATGCGTGTGGACAGCCGATGCGACATCGATGTGAATTCGCTGGGCCCGGCGATCTCACGCACGCTGTATCGGTGTGTGCAGGAGGCCTTGACCAATGCGCGGCGTCATGCGCCGAGCGCGCCGGTGACCATGCACATCCGGGGCGGACCCGAGCACGGTGTGGATCTGCTCGTCGAGAATCCGCTACCGCTGACGGCGGGTTCAGGTGGTCCCACACCAGGATTCGGCCTCGTCGGCCTGGCCGAGCGGGTCGGGTTGCACGGCGGCAGGCAGTCGGTGACCGTGAGCGAGGACAAACGGTTCCTGTTGCACGTCTGGTTACCGTGGCAGTCATGACCGCCCGCATCATGATCGTCGACGACGACCCCCTCGTCCGTTCCGGACTCCGGCTCCTCCTCGGCGGTGATGCCGGCCTCGACATCGTCGCCGAGGCGGGCAACGGGCAGGAGGCCCTCGACACCCATGCCACGGCGCCCGTGGATCTCGTCCTCATGGATCTGCGGATGCCGGTGCTCGACGGGATCGCGGCCACCGGCCGCTTCAAGGCACTGGCCTCGCCACCCGCGATCATCGTGCTCACGACCTTCGACGCCGACGACTACGTCGTCCGCGCACTCGCGATGGGTGCCGACGGATTCCTGCTCAAGGACACGCCACCCGACGACATCGTCGCGGCCATCCACCAAGTGCTCGACGGTCGACCTGCCCTGAGTCCCTCGGTGACCGCCGCGTTGATCAAGCAGGTCGTCACCAGCGGCGGTCACCGAACCTCGTCCGCGGTCGAACGTGTCGACCGACTCACCGCACGCGAGCGTGATGTGGCCGTCGAGCTCGCCCGCGGGGCGTCGAACGCCGAGATCGCTGAACGGCTCTACATGAGTCTTGCGACGGTCAAGGCGCACATCTCGCACATCTTCACCAAACTCGACGCGGGCAACCGGGTCCAGGTCGCGATCCTGATGCACGACGCCGGGATGGTGTGACGTCGACACACCCACCCCTTTTTCGTGAACCCACCCGGTCCGAGCGTGGTGCGTTTACGGAAAAGGGGTGGGTTTGCGAATTCCGTGGGCGCGGAGCCGCCTACCCGCCGGTTGAGCCTGTCGAAACCCCCGGGCCCGTCACCAGCGGAAGGTCGAGTGTGGTGCGAAGTCCCGCGGGCCCGTCGACCACCGCGGGGATGGCGTTCACGATCCGGCCGGCCGCGGCGACGATGGCGGCGTGGTTGTGGTCACCCTTGCGGCTCGTCGGCATGATGTCGACGGTGTACGACGGTTCGCCGGTGATCTCGACGCGGTAGCACCCGCCGGGCTGAGCCGGCTGCGCCCAGTCCGGCCGCAGGTCACCTCGAAGCCGCGTCACGTGCTCGATGACGATCACGGGTTCGCCGGCCACCTTGCCGATGATCTCGAAACGCACGGCCGCGCGGGTGCCCGCAGCGATGTGACCGGCCGCGATGTCGAAATCCTCCGGCGCAGGCTCGCTTTCGGAGATCTCCTCGATGTCGTCGACGGTGACGCCGAGACCGGCGGCCAGTTGCCGGATCGTCGTGCCCCATGCCAACCCCAGTACCCCCGGCAGGAACAGCATGGGGGTCTCGTCGAGCGGTTTGCCGAAGCCCATGACGTCGAACATGACGGTCGCCCCGTCATAGGTCGCGTAGTCGGCGATCTCCATGCAGCGCACCTGCTCGATGTGCTGGCAGGTGCCTGCGAAGACGAACGGGATGAGGTCGTTGGCGAAACCGGGATCGACCCCGGTCACGAACAGGCTGGCGCCGCTGCCCGCGGTGGTCTCGTCGATCTTGGCGATCGCCTTCGCGGGCATCACGTCCCAGGGGTACTGGAGCGTGTTCGGGGAGGACCCGACGACGTCGATCCCGGCGGCGAGGATGCGCACCACATCGTCGAAGGCCTCGACGGGACGTGTGTCACCCATGGCGCAGTACACGACACAATCCGGCTTCGTCGCGATCACCTCGTCGAGGTCGCCCACCGCCAGGACTCCGGTGGGTGTCTCCAGCCCGGCGAGCGTCGCGGCGTCGACACCGACTTTTTCAGGGGTGGACACGCAGACGGCCACGAGTTCGAACCGCGGGTCCTCGATCAGCTGGGTGAGGCACAACCGGCCGACGTTGCCGGTTCCGACGAGAGCTACCCGGAAGGACATGGCGTGGAACTCCTTGTGTTCGATCGGCGCCGGTGGGGCGTGGTGTACACCTGTCCGGACGTTTGTCTGTTCAGTAGACCATTTTTCGGTGGAACCTGTTCTATTTTCGCGCTCGTCGCGGTAGCGTTGCCGCCCATGGGACGCGTAGACGACAAGGTTGCAGTGATCACCGGTGGTTCGCGGGGCATGGGCGCCGAGCACGCCCGGGCCCTCGTGGCCGAGGGGGCGAAGGTGGTGATCGGCGACATCCTCGACGATGAGGGCAAGGCGCTGGCCGCCGAACTGGGGGACGCGGCGCGCTACGTCCACCTCGATGTCACCTCGCCCGAGGACTGGCAGACGACGGTGTCCACCGCGGTAGACGAGTTCGGCAAGGTCAACGTCCTGGTGAACAATGCCGGCATCGTGAACGGTTCGACGATCCAGAAGTTCCGGCTGGACAAGTGGAAGCAGATCCTGGACGTGAACCTGACGGGCACGTTCCTCGGAATCCAGGCGGTCGCGGACCTGATGATCGACGCCGGCGGTGGCTCGATCATCAACGTCTCGTCGGTGGAGGGCCTGCGCGGAAGTCCCTGGGCGCACGGCTATGTCGCGAGCAAGTGGGGCGTGCGTGGTCTGGCGAAATCGGTTGCGCTCGAACTGGCTCCGCACAACGTGCGGGTGAACTCCATCCACCCGGGTCTCATCCGGACGCCGATGACCGAGGGGATCCCCGACGACATGGTGACCGTGCCGATGGGTCGGGCCGCGGAGTCACGCGAGGTGTCGACCTTCGTGGTGTTCCTGGCCAGCGACGAGTCCTCGTACGCGACCGGTGCCGAGTTCGTGATGGACGGCGGCCTCAGCGCCGACGTGCCACACAAGTGAACGCCCACACCAGGACGACCATCCCGATCAGTTCGACGAGTGTCTGCGTGATCACCGTCGCCGCGGCCAGTTCCGCCCCGACCGGCAGCGCCAGCGCGAGTGGCAGGACGACGAGCGAGTTGCGGGTGGCTCCGGAGAAGACGACCGCCGTCGACGGCTCCG
Organism: Gordonia sp. BP-119; assembly: GCF_016924115.1. NCBI lineage: Bacteria > Bacillati > Actinomycetota > Actinomycetes > Mycobacteriales > Gordoniaceae > Gordonia > Gordonia sp. BP-119. Next base: position 52,111 of record NZ_JAFFZF010000033.1, on the reverse strand, counting down.
GGGCCAGGCGGAACATGTGTGCCACCGCGACACCGGCCGCCACCATGATCGCGAGGAACGCGGCGTAGACCGGGATCACCCCGACGATGTCGGCAAAACGCGAACCGACGAGAGGTACCTGGGAACTCACGGCGACGAAGAGTACGGCCACCATGAGCGGGACCATCGTCATCGTGGCGCCGACCAAGGCTCGACGACCCGCCTCGGATCGTTCCGCCCACGCCTGGGTGAGCCACGCCAGTGCCAGCGGGCAGAGGATGAGGACAGCGAACGCCCAGAGGAACGGCTCCGGCTCGATCACCGACCGTCCGTCACCGAGCAGCAGCACCAGATACAGCGGTGTCAGCAGCATCTGGGCGAGGAGCAGCAGCGGCGTCGCGGCAAGGAGTCGTCGGGCGTCCCCGCCGCCGAGCCCGGCGAACACGACGACGTAGTCGACGCACGGACACAGCAGCACCAGTAGCGCGCCGAGACGGATCGCGTCGTCGGCGGGCAGCGCTGAGGACAACACGGCCACCACAAGAGGCGCCACGACGAAGTTCAGGAACAGCACCGCGACCAGGAACCGTCGGTCACGCAGCGATTCCAGGAGATCGGACCGGCGGATCTGCAGAAAGGTGACATAGAGCAGCGCGGCGAGCAGCGGCGTGATCGCCGACTCGAGGCCCTCGGCGGGACCGGGTGCGGCCAGTCCCGCACACAGTCCGGCGAGTATCGCGCCGAGGTAGAGGGCGACCTGGTGACGTTCGAGGCGGTCGACGACGGTCGCGGGTCTTGGCACCGAATCATTCTGCGACACCGCGGCCGCGTTCACCGACACCGCCATGGCGCGGTACGGCAGACTCGACCGGGTGATCACCCCGTCCCGTCGCACCGACGTCGCGCTACTGGTCGTGGTGATCGTGTTCCTCGTCGCGGTGAACATCGGTGCGCATCTCGCGGACGGCCCGCTGTCGGTGGCGATCGTCCCGGTTGCCGCCGTCGTGGCCGTGGGCATCGCCCGCCTCGCCGGCCTCGGCTGGCGGGACCTCGGCCTGAGCCGTGCGGAACTGCGCGCCGGCATCCCGGTCGCCGTGGCCGCGGTCCTCGTGGTCGCGGCGGTGGTCTCGACAGCGGTCGCGATCCCGGCGACGCGTGAGTTCTTCCTGTCCGACCGCTACGACGACACCTCCGAGGCCCTCCTGGCGGCGTTCGTGATCATCCCGCTGCAGACCGTTCTCCCGGAGGAGGTCTTGTTCCGCGGTGTGCTGCAAGGGGTTCTGGGCCGGTTGTTCGCCCCGTTGACGACGCTGGTCGTCGGTGCGATCGCCTTCGGTTTGTGGCACATCCTGTCCTCGACCGGTCTCACCGCGGGCAACGAAGGCCTGAGCGGCGTACTGGGTGCCGGGACGGTTGCACAGATCGCCGGCATCGCAGGCGCGGTCGTGGCAACCGGGGCCGCGGGTTTCGTGCTCGGGTGGTTACGGCAACGCACCACGAGCCTCCTCGCACCGATCGCCTTGCACTGGGCACTGAACGCCACCGGGGCGATCGGTGCCGCGGTGGCCTGGCAGGTGTCGTAGACCGAACACCTCCGGCGCGCCACAGCACCACGAACCCTGCTCCCTAATCCGAAAGAAGCCCATAACCCCTGCTCCCTGAGCCTGGATATTTCACTGATGTTGCTGGTGTTCGGCGTGTGATACGCGAAAGTGCCTGTCTGCCTTGTGATTATTGATTCACCACAAACAAATAGTCACAAGAAGAAAGGCACCTCGCAGGTGAAGAATAACGTGTATCCCGAGTTGATGGTGGACCCTACGCGCACTGAGTCGGTGCTGACGACCTCGGGCGGGGTGTTGCTGACGAAAACCGTGCAGGTCTCGGGCCTGGGAGCCGAGCTGACCGCGGCGATGGCGCCGTGGCGGACCGCGGCGACGGTCCATGATCCGGCCAAGATCGTGCTGGATCTGGCGCTCACCTTGGCGACCGGTGGTGACTGTGTGGCCGATGTGGCCACAGTCCGGGCTCAGCCACAGTTGTACGGGCAGGTGGCCTCTGATCCGACGATTTCGCGGGTGATCAGCAGGCTGGCTACCGATGTCGAGGCGGTCAGTACCGCGATCAGCGCGGCTCGCGCCGCGGCGCGGGAGCGGGTGTGGGGCATTGCCCGCCCGTTGGAGGGCACTGCGGGCAGCATCGATGGCGGGCTGGTGATCGTTGATCTCGATGCCACGACCGTGACCGCCGGCTCGGCCAAAGAACAGGCCCAGAAAACGTATAAGCGGGTGTTCGGGCATTCCCCGATGTGTTCGTTCGTCGACCACGGCGCCTTCGGCACCGGGGAAACACTGAACCTGGACCTGCGGCGTGGAGGTGCCTCACCCAAAGGTGCGGACATGCACATCGCGGCCCTCGAGGCGGCGTTGGCCCAGCTGCCCGCCGCTGAACGCGCCCAGGTGCTCATACGTACCGATTCGGCCGGGTGTGCCAAAAAGTTCCTGGCCCACCTGGCCGAGCAACGCCTGCAGTACTCGGTCGGGTTCACCATCTCCGAACTGGTCAAAGACGCATTGGACGTGCTGCCTGAGGCCGCCTGGGTGACCGCGATCAACACCGACGACGCCGATCCACGAGCTGATGCCCAGGTCGCCGAGATCACCGACCACATGCCGCGCTCGGTCCGTGACACCGAAACCGCCTACGAGCCCTGGCCACCCGGGATGCGGCTGATCGCGCGCCGCGAATATCCCCACAACGGAGCCCAACACCTCATCACCGACATCGAGGGCCGCCGCTACACCGTGTTCGCCACCAACACCCGCGGCCGCGGCTGGACACTGCCGATCCTGGAACTGCGTCACCGTCAACGTGCCCGCGCCGAAGACCGTATCCGCTGCCTCAAAGACACCGGCATGGCCAACCTACCGTTCGACTCATTCGCCAAAAACCAACTGTGGCTCGATATCGTCGCCCTGGCCTCCGACCTCATTGCCTGGACTCAAACCCTCGGCTACCACCGCCACGACCCCATCCGCCGCTGGGAACCCAAACGCTTGCGCCACCGCCTGTTCACCGTCGGCGGCAAGATCATCACCCACGCCCGCACCACCACCCTGCGACTACCCACCGACTGGCCCTACAACCACCACATACGCCACGGCTGGCAACGCCTCACCGCCTAACCAGCCCCTCGGTCACCGCGCCCCGTCACCGCCGCCCACCCCACCTCAGAACCCGAACAACCAGCGAACCCAACGCTGGCGATCCACCCTGCCCACACACCAGCACCAACCATCAAAAGGCGACACCGACAACCGATCGGCGAAACCCTACCCACCCGTGAAAGATTCAGGCTGAGGTGTGAGGAGCGCAAGCGACGAGCCTCGAAGGGCCTGGTGAGACGTGTTGCTACACCCTTCGCGGCTCGCTTCGCTCGCACCTCCGGGAGCAGGGTTCCTTCCTGTTCTCGAGGTCAGGCGGTTCCGAAGATGCGATCGCCGGCGTCACCGAGTCCGGGGCGGATGAAGCCGTTGTCGTCGAGTTCGCGGTCGACCGCCGCGGTGAAGATCGGCACGTCGGGGTGTGAGCGATGCAGCACCTCGATGCCCTCCGGGCAGGCGAGCAGGCAGACGAACTTGATGGACTTCGGACCGTACTCCTTGATCCGGTCGATCGCGGCGACCGCCGAATGCCCGGTCGCCAGAAGCGGATCGACGATCACGACATCACGCTCGGACAGCTCCGACGGCATCTTGAAGTAGTACTCGACGACGACCATGGTCTTCGGGTCGCGGTAGAGGCCGATGTGTCCGACGCGCGCGCCGGGAACAACGGTCAGCATGCCGTCGGCGATACCGGCACCGGCCCGCAGAACCGCGGCGAACACCAGCTTCTTGCCGTCGATGACCCGGGCGGTGGTGGTCTCGAGCGGTGTGTCGATGGTGATCTCGTGCATCGGGATGTCACGCAGGACGTCGTACGCCATCAGGATCGAGATCTCGTCGAGCAGACGGCGGAAGTCGTTTGTCGACGTCTCCTTGCGACGCATCAGGGTCAGTTTGTGTTGTACCAGCGGATGGTCGATGACGGCGACGCTGCCCATGGGTTCCTCTCGGTCGGTGGTCGGCTCAGAAAACGGTGCCGGTACTGCGTATCATCAACGGCGGCAACCCATCGCGAAGTCGGCTCGCGAGCACGCGGCCGGCCGCCCACGTGCCACCCTCGAGCACGCAGGCCAGGGGCATCGAGGCCGCATCGGCGTCGAGGCGATCGCGTACGAGGTCGGCGATCTCGTCGAGAAGGGCGACGGTGAGCGCCCGCCATTCGACGACGAGCTCGTCGCCGACCTCCCACTCCCGGTCCGCCCAGGCCTCCTCACGCAGCGCGAGCACACCCGAGTCGAGGAGAAGGCCACCGTTGCGGTATTCGGGGAGGCCGGTCAGCTCGTCGAGTCCGGTCACCTGGACACCGGCCCAGCGAAACGGTTCGAGAAGCGAATAGGTCAGCCACTGGGACAGTTTGTGGAACGGCACCCAGCCGGCGGTGAGGCCCGGGCCGACGACGGCGTCGTGATGCCAGCAGTCGCCCAGTGGGTGGGTGTCGATCGTGTTGTCCGACGGCCAGATCGGGCCCAGATACTCGAGTACCCCGCTCAGGATGTCGACCGCGGGCACCTCCGCACGACCACCGCGGGTGAGGTGATCGAACAGGCCGCCCGGCCGGGCGTCCGGACCGAAGATCTCGGGGCGGCTCGACAACACCTCGCCCAGGCGGCGCAGGAGATCGACCCGCCCGGGCAGGCCCGTGAGCGGGTTGTCGGGACCCACCTGGAAGGCCGCGCCGAGAGTGTCCGCCGTGACGCGGCCCAGACCGGTGGCGTCGACCCGCAGGGGATCGGCCGGGTCGCTCGAGAACACCCCCTCGCAGAACGCCACCCAGCTCGCGACGCCGAGCCCCTCGGAACGGGTGAGAACCAGGTCGCTCGACCGTTCCCGAAACGACCACTCGGGTCCCGCGCCGGCATCGAGGAGGACGCTGACCAGCACGACGTCGATGAGCGCGCGGGTTCGCTCCGCCGAGCCGGCCGGGGGCAAGGCGGCGTCGAGAGCGCCGAGGCGGTCGATACCGCCTGCCTCGAAATGTCGCCACCTGCTGTGAAAAGGGATGTCTCCGTCGGGATATCGCAACCGAGTCGTTTCCACGACGATGTCAGCTGCCGCGTCCCGCGCATCGTCGTGGACGATGAACCACGACGATTCGCCGGCCCGCGCCCGTTCGAGGAGTTGTCGCGACCGGCTCCGGACGGTGGCGGTGGAGCGCAGCAGCCGGGCGGCCTGTGAGGCGGAGAGTTCCACCTCTGGTGCTCCGGTCATCACAACCCCCGGCCCTTGACCTGACGCAGCTGTTCGGCATCGGGCACGGGTCCGGGCGTGAAGTAACCGGCAGCCATTTTCGCGTCGATCTCGACGCGGGCGTCGGCGGGGATCAGTTCGTCGGGGATGTTGACCCGTTCGCCGACCTCGATACCCGAGCCGGTGATGGCGTCGTACTTCATGTTCGACATCGACACCAGGTGATGGATCCTGGTGATGCCGAACCAGTGCAGGACGTCGGGCATGAGCTCCTGGAACCGCATGTCCTGTACGCCCGCAACGCATTCGGTGCGGGCGAAGTACTGGTCCGCGGTGTCACCGCCGAGTTGGCGTTTACGGGCGTTGTACACCAGGAACTTGGTGACCTCGCCGAGGGCGCGTCCCTCTTTGCGGGAGTAGGCGACCAAGCCGACGCCGCCGCGCTGGGTGCCGCGGATGCACTCCTCGATTGCATGCGTCAGATATGGGCGGCACGTACAGATGTCGGAGCCGAACACGTCGGAGCCGTTGCACTCGTCGTGCACCCGTGCGGTGAGTTCCACCGAGGGGTCGGCGAGGTCGCGGGCGTTGCCGAAGATGTAGACCGTCTGCCCGCCGATCGGCGGGAGGAACACCTCGAGATCCGACCGCGTGACGAGTTCGGGATACATGCCGCCGGTCTCCTCGAACAACACCCGGCGCAGCTCGGCCTCGGAGCAGCCGAACCGCTCGGCGACGCCGGGAAGATGCCACACCGGTTCCACGGCCGCCTTGGTGACCAGAGCCGCGCCACTCGGCAGCAGAACCTCACCGTCGGGGACCAGACGGCCCTTCTCGATCGCCTCGGCGATCTCGGGAAGGATGACGTGCGCCTTGGTCACCGCGATGGTCGGCCGGATGTCGTAACCGCGAGCGATCTCGTCGGGGAAACTCTCGGCGACTGTCGCACCCCAAGGATCCAGCGAGACGATCGCGCGCGGATTGCCCCACTGTGGATACGGTCCGATGTGGTCGGTGGGCGAGGTGTTGGTGAGATCGGCTCGGTGCTCTCGTGCAAGGGCGCCGGCGGCGACGGCCAGTGCGCGATAGACGCTGTAGGAGCCGCTGTGGGTGCCGATGACATTGCGATGCGCACGTGTGCCCGTCGTCCCGATGACGGGACCGCGTTCCGCCGCGGTGGCCGCCCCCCAGTGGATGGGCGGAGCGTCGACCCCGCCGCTGTGTGAGGTCAGTCGGATATGGCCCAGGGACCTGTGTTCGCCGGACATCGTCGTCGTCCTCACCTTCGTCTCGAGGCGGTCACCCGCCACGGAGGGAAAGCGCCAGCATAGTTCCGGAAGTCCCTGTGCGCCGGGTGATGCGAAACGCCACGGCGGCGGCACCCCACGAAGGGTGCCGCCGCCGCATCTGATCGGTTCGACGATGAACCGATTTGCTCAGAGTACGAACCGGTCCAGGTTCATCACCTTGTCCCAGGCCGCGACGAAGTCGTTCACGAACTTCTCCGCTGCGTCGTCGGCCGCGTAGACCTCGGCCAGGGCGCGCAACTGTGAGTTCGACGTGAACGCCAGATCGGCGCGAGTGCCGGTCCAGGTCTGCTCGCCGGTGGCGCGATCGCGCCCGACGTACAGGTTCTCGTCTTCCGACGCCGACCAGGCTGTCGACATGTCCAGCAGATTCACGAAGAAGTCGTTCGTGAGGACGCCGGGACGGTCGGTCAGGACGCCGGCCGCCGAGCCGCCGAAGTTGTTGCCCAGCACCCGGAGGCCACCCACCAGCACCGTCATCTCGGGGGCGCTGAGGGTCAGCAGCGATGCCTTGTCGACGAGGGTGAACTCGGCCGGAAGGCCACTGGTCTTGCCGACGTAGTTGCGGAACCCGTCGGCGGTGGGCTCGAGATGTGCCATCGAATCGGCGTCCGTCTCGTCCTGGGTGGCGTCGGTACGTCCAGGGGTGAACGGTACCGTGATCTCGACTCCGGCATCCCGCGCCGCCTTCTCGACTGCTGCCGTGCCGCCGAGGACCACGAGGTCGGCGAAGGAGACCTTCGCGCCGGCCTCGCCGGTGAACGCACCCCGGATGCCTTCGAGGGTGCGGATCACGGTGGCCAACTCGTCGGGCTCGTTGACCTCCCAGGATGCCTGCGGCTGCAGGCGGATCCGGCCGCCGTTGGCGCCGCCGCGCTTGTCGCTGCCACGGAAGCTCGACGCCGCCGCCCACGCGGTCTTCACGAGTTGCGCCACAGTCAGTCCCGAGTCGAGGAGCGTCGCCTTCAAGGCTGCCACGTCGGCATCGGTGACGAGTGGGCCCTCGTGCGCCGGGACATTGTCCTGCCACAGGTACGTCTCGGTCGGAACAAGCGGACCCCGATACCGGACGGCGGGTCCCATGTCGCGGTGCAGGAGCTTGAACCAGGCCTTGGCGAACTCGTGCGCCAGTTCCTCGGGGTGATCGAGCCACCGCCGGGTGATCTTCTCGAAACCGGGGTCGTAGCGCATCGCGAGGTCGGTGGTCAGCATCGACGGGTGGGTCTTCTCGTCGCCGAATGCCGTGGGGACGGTACCGGTCCCGGCGCCGTCCTTCGGACGCCACTGGTTGGCTCCGGCCGGACTCTTGTAGAGCTCCCACTCGTAGCCGTAGAGAGTCTCGAGGAAAGCGTTGTCCCAGCGGGTCGGGGTCGGATTCCAGATCACCTCGAGGCCGCTGGTGATCGTGTCCGCGCCCTTGCCGGAGCCGTGCGAGCTGGTCCAGCCGAGACCGGCGTCCTCGACGGCGGCGGCCTCGGGTTCGGGACCCACCAGGCCGGCGTCACCGGCGCCGTGGGTCTTGCCGAAGGTGTGGCCCCCGACGATCAGAGCCGCGGTCTCGACGTCGTTCATCGCCATCCGCGCGAACGTCTCGCGGATGTCGACCGCGGACGCGAGGATGTCCGGATTGCCGTTCGGTCCTTCCGGATTCACATAGATGAGCCCCATTTGCACTGCCGCAAGCGGTGTTTCGAGTTCGCGGTCGCCCGGGTACCGCTGATCCGCCAGCCACTCGAGTTCGGGGCCCCAGTACACCTCGTCGGGCTCCCACTCGTCCACGCGCCCGAAGGCGAAGCCGGCGGTGGTGAACCCCATCGACTCCAGGGCGACGTTCCCGGCGAAGACCAGGAGGTCGGCCCAGGACAGTGCCGTACCGTACTTCTTCTTGATCGGCCACAGGAGTCGGCGCGCCTTGTCCAGGTTCGCGTTGTCCGGCCAGCTGTTGAGCGGGGCGAATCGCTGCATCCCGGCTCCGGCACCACCGCGTCCGTCCTGTACCCGGTAGGTACCCGCGGCATGCCAGGACATACGGACGAACAGGCCTCCGTAATGGCCGAAGTCGGCGGGCCACCAGTCCTGCGAATCGGTCATCAGGGCGGTCAGGTCGGCGCGTAACGCCTCGACGTCGAGATCCTCGAGCGCCGAGTCGTAGTCGAAGTCGGCGTCCATCGGATTCGCGACTTCCGGATTGTGCTGAAGCACCTTGAGATTCAGCTGGTTCGGCCACCAGTCGCGGTTGCCGCCGCCCTGGGTGGGCGGCGTGAGCCGACCGTGCGCGACCGGGCAACCGCCCGCGGCGGGCTCGGTGTTCGCCTCGGCGATGGGGGATGTTCCTTCGCGTCACGGACGGGCTCGTGGTCTTGCTGCGCCATGCGGGGTTTCCTTTCGGGCACGGTGAGAACTGCGATCGCCGGGTCGGTGATCGCAGGGGAGGGAGGCGTCGTGGGTCGGGGTCTATCGGTCGGGGCCGGCGCCCGGAGCGGGTCGGTTGGGTTCGGGGATGCAGTCGGGGCAATGACCCCAGTAGATGACCTCGGCTTCGTCGATGACGAAACCCCGGTCGTCGGACGGGGTCAGGCACGGGGCCTCGCCGACTGCGCAGTCGACGTCCCCGATGGATCCGCATGTACGGCATATCACGTGGTGATGGTTGTCCCCGACGCGTGACTCATATCGAGACACGTGGCCGGACGGCTGGATGCGTCGCACGAGGCCGGCCGAAGTCAGTACGCCCAGAACGTCGTACACCGTTTGCTGCGAGACCTCCGGCAACCGTTCGCGAGCGGTTCGGAGGACCTCGTCGGTGTCCGCATGAGGATGTGCTCGGACGGCTTGCATGACCGCGACCCGCGGACGGGTCACCCGCAGTCCGGCGGCGCGCAGGTGCCGGGCGCAGTCCTCGTCGGTGAGCATGGTGACCATCGTGCAGTCTTATCTGGAATGATTCAAGTTTAGAAGGCGAAGTGAGGTGGCCGTCACGGGCGCCGTCGTAGTATCTGCTCATGCGGACAGTGACGCCGACCACCGCTCGGGCAGCCCTATGACCCCGTACGACGAGATCGTCGACGAGCTGTACGGTCTGGCGCCGGCGGCGTTCGTGACACGCCGGAACGAACTCGCTCGGGAGATCAAAGCGGACGGCGACCGTGACCTGGCGGGGCGGATCGCGAAATTGCGTCGGCCCACGCAAGCTGCATGGGCCATCAACCAATGGGTTCGCGCGCACCCCGACGACAGTGCCCTCATCGCTGGGTTGGCGTCGGATTTGACTGCGGCCCAGCGCCGCTCGGCTGTCGACAAGATGAAGACGTTGTCGCGACGCCGTCAGGATCTGATCAACGATTCGGTGACCGCGGTCGCCGCCACGGCCGCAGATCTGCGAGTGACGCTGGGAGACAGTACCATTCGCGAGGTCACGCAGACATTGCGAGCCGCGGTGGCCGACCCGGAAGTGCTCGAGCAGGTGTTGCGGGGAAACCTCACCGCATCCGCCGAATACAGCGGCTTCGGGCCCGCCGGCGTGTTCGTCGTCCCGGAGCCGTTGCAGGAACCAGTCGCGGACGAGTCCGAGGCAAGCGGCGCGGACGCAGACGGTGCCGACGAAGAGGGTGCCGACAGGGATGACGCCGACGACTCGGACCACACAGCGTCTGACGAAGCGGAGCGTCGTCGACGTGACCTCGAAGCCCGACTGGCCGAGGCCGAGACAGGGGAGCGAACGGCCCGATCCGACCTCGACGCCGCCTCCCGAACTGTGGACGGGGCTTCGTCGGAGGTCGACGAGATCGTCCGGCGGGCTCAGGAGTTGCGGGCCGAGCTGGCTCGTTGCGAAGAATCGCTGCGGTTCGCGCGGCAACGACTCTCGACTGCGGAACAGGGCCGGGCCGAGGCGCGGATCGCGCTCCGTGAAGCCGTCGCGGCCACCAATGAGATCCGCTCGGCGCTCGCCGAGCTGTGAGCCGACGAAGGGGTCGAACCCGAAGTCTCCACCATGGTTGCCCGTCGCCCACGGTCAGCGTGTCAAGTGAAAACGCAGCAGCTCGGTGGTGCCGTTCAGCGCGCGGCCCCAATAGCCGCCACGGCCGTCGGCTCGGAGCTCGTCACGCACGAATCCCACGGCGGTTCCCGAGTAGTCGACGACGATGACCGGTGCACCGTCCTGCACGGAACGCCCGGGGTACACCGCGCCGGGGAAGGCCCACCCGATCGCGGTGTTGTTGACGACTCGCGAACCCGTGAAGTTCTTGCCGAACCACACCGTGTCGGCGATCGGGGCGCTGGTGACGTCGCCGCGGTAATACCCGGACGGCATCGGCGGTGCAGCCTGGGTGGTCCCGGGTGCGGCCAGTGTCACGGCGCCCGCGAGGGCGCCCGCAGCGACCGCGACGGCACCCCGGCGGAGGTGGGCGGTGGGTGAGGTGTCCATCTACCCATTGAACGCCTCCGCCGGCTCGCCGGCTCGTGGTTCGTCGGCGCCGTCCTCGCGTCGCCGAGGATCGGTGGCCGACGAGGATCAGTGGCCGACGAGGATCAGTGGCCGACGAGGCGGAGTGAGTCGTCGCGGCGGAGCACGAAGAAGTACGGCTTCGGCGACCCCTTCAGGTCCATGGCGCCCAGGACGGCATCATCGGAGATCCGGTGGAAGACGTCGTTGATCGGCAGCTGGTCGTACGACATGGTCGCGGTGTCCGTGCCGCGGTACCGAGTGGTGCGCAGCCGGGCCCGTGCTCGTCGGGTCTGACTGAGAAGCCTGGTCGCGGCGATCGGCGTCCCCAGCGACAACGACTTGACCCCGGGTGCCTTCTCGGCGATCCCCAGTCCGCCGAAAGCGATCGCCGGGTTCATGGCCCACAGTGCCGAACCGTCGCGGGTCGGGAAGAGCAGGGGGTGGACGGTCTCGGCGTCGACGAATTGCTTGCCCCACCAGCCGCTGGCCGCGAGGAAGCCGTCCAACGGGTGGTCGGTGGGCAGCTCGGCGCCACGCCAGGTGCCGATCATGAAGTCCGGTTCGACCGCGGGGGCGGAGTCGAACAGGTCGAGGGCCTCAGCGGTCGTCGTAGGCGTGGTGGTCAGGATCTCGCGCACATGCATGTCGACGATCGTACGTGTAAAGACACAGGATCTGAAGAATGTCGCAACGCATCGCGGAGCCATGCCCGGGGTGTGCGGCCCGTCCGGAATAGCCTGTACGTACGCCGGGTTGCCGCAGGCATGAACCAACCCGCGTATGACCCTCGTGATCTTCTCGCCGAAGGCGGAGTCGGTGTCCTCGCCACGATCAAGTCCTCGGGATTACCACAGCTGTCCCCGGTGACCCCCTTTTACGACCGCGACGCCGGGACCATCTACGTCTCGATGACCGAGGGCCGGGCCAAGACCGCCAACCTCCGACGCGATCCGCGCGCCGCGTTGGAGATCACCGGGCCCGATCGCTACACGTGGGCGACCGCCGAGGGCACTGTGACGTTGATCGGACCGGGCACCGAACCGGACGGGCCCGAGGTCGAGGCGCTCGTCGACTACTACCGCAAGGCGGCAGGCGAGCACCCGGACTGGGACGAATACCGCAGGGTCATGGTCGCCGATCGCCGCGTCCTGATGGTCATGTCCGTGGACCGGGTGTACGGCGAACGTCTGCGCTGATTTTCACGATCGAGGACCCGGGTTGTCCTCGTCGTGTCGCACAGTGGACTCATGACAACCGACTTTCAACTGACCTTCGACTGTGGTGACCCGGCTGCTCTGTCCGCATTCTGGGCCGAGGTGCTCGGTTACCGGCTCCAGGACCCGCCTACCGGATTCGACAGCTGGGAGTCGGCGCTCGACGCATTCGGTGTGCCTCCGGAGCGTCGGAACGACGCCTCGGCCGTTATCGACCCGGAGGAGCGCAGGCCACGGTTGTTCTTCCAACGCGTACCCGAGGGCAAGACGGCGAAGAACCGGGTGCACCTCGACGTCCGTGCTGCCCCTGGCCTGAGTGGCGACGACCGGATGCGCGCCCTCGAGGCCGAAGCCGACCGGCTCGTCGGACTCGGTGCGACCCGGGTCGAACGACACGACCCCGCACCTCCGCTCGGCGAGGGACACATCGTGATGCACGACCCCGAGGGCAACGAGTTCTGTCTGGACTAGGGATTTCGTGGCGACAATGCGCGCTATGTGCGCTCTGTTGCCACGAATTCCGGTGTCAGACAGATGTTTCCGGCTCTACCGAGCGTCCCGTCCAGGTCGGGCTGCTCGAAAGTGACCTCGGCGAAGCGTCCCTGAACCGAGAGCGTCGCGATGGTGTTGCCGAACAGCGGGCCCAGGGTGTTCCGCCAGGCGACGGGCAGTTCGGGTGAGCCACCACGACGCGCCCAACGCCGGACGACCGAGGCGAGCCGATTCGACCACCCCAACCGGAACACCACCTTGATGTACGGCGGGATCGCGTTGTGCACCGGCGAACACACGAGCTGGTGGACGTCGGCGCTCGTCGTGTCCGGGAAAACCGCACGTGCGGCATAGCTGTGGTGGACATCGCCGGACAGCACGCTGACGGTCGCAGGCCCGGGGTCGCGCGCCGCAACCTGCCGGATCATCTCGCTGAGCCGGACGAAGGAATCGAAGAAGGCCGGCCAGTGCTCGAGGTCGGCACCCTGCCGGATCTTCTCGGCCAGCTGTCCACGACGGCCCGGCCGCCGGGCACCGATTTCGTTCACGGTTTCCGCATCACCGATGACCGGCGGGAGCAACCACGGCAGTGATGAACCCAGGACCAGGTGGTCGAGTCGCTCGATGTCGTCGTCGACCTGGCTCTCTACCCAATCGAATTCGTTGTCACTCACCATCTTTCGTGTTCCGTCGGACAGGATGCGACCGTTGCGGGAGTCGATCATGACCAGCCTGGTGTTGCCCAGGTTCCACCGGAAACTGAACCGGACACCCTTGGTTCCGTCGGTTTCCCGGTCGGCGCGATCCGCGACCTCGACCAGGTGGGGCCAGCAGTCACCGTCGATCTCGCGGACGCGGCGGTAGTCCTCGGACTCGGCGAGTTCGGCGGGGGAGAGGTTGCCGAGGTGCTGATACACCCAGTACGACGCGAGGCCGGCGCGGATCCGGTCCTGCCACCACGGCTTCTCACTCATCTGCCGACGCCAGGTGTCCGAGGTGTTCCAGTCATCACGGATGTCGTGATCGTCGAAGATCATGGCCGTCGGCACGGTCGAGAGGATCCATCGGATCTCGGGGTCTCCCCAGGTGTGCCGATACAGTCCCTCGTACTCCTCGAAGTCGACGACCTCGTCGGACGGTCCGGCGGTCGAGGCCCGGCTCGACTCCAGCGACTCCTTCACCTGCGGGGTCAGCTCGTCCGCGTACACCTGATCGCCGAGCAGAATGAGGGTGTCCGGCCACTCCTCCACCGGGAGGTGGCGCATCCGGACCGCGTAGCAGTCCAATGCGTCGAGTCCGAGCTTCTCGTCGAGCTTGGGGTCCTCGGCCCGCGGATACCGGCAGGACCCGAAGACGAACCGGTGCCGGTCCGCGGTGTCCGGTCCCCGGGTCCGGATCACGCTGGGCGGGAACTCGGTGTCCGGGAGGGGCCACTCGAGGGCGCCGTTGACGCGGACCTGATACTCGGAGACCGTGTCGGGCACCAGGCCGCTGACCTCGACCAGCGCGTAGTGGTGACCGGACACCTCGAACGTCCGGGTCGCACAGCCGAGGACTTCGACCTCGCCGGGTTCGTCGGTCTGCACCCAGATCAGCGCGGAGGTTTCGTCGACGTGCCGGAGGATCGGACCCAGAACCAAAGCCATTCGATCAGAGTAGGCCGTGGCGCGGCGTCGCGCGGCCACGTCGATCGTGAGCGATGAGTTCGCCCGGTCGTGCCGGTCTGCACTCCTGTCGCCCTCACCACAGCGGTGACGTCTCGCGCCGGGACACCGGTGCACCGCAGTATCGATGGAGGAGCAACCAGTGGTGATCGTTGCCGGCAGTCTGCGAGTGGACCCGGACCAGCGCGCGGCGTACATCGCCGGCTGCGACGAGGTGGTCGGTGCCGCCCGTCGGGCACCGGGGTGTCTCGATTTCGCGATCTCCGCGGACTCGATGGACCCCGGCCGGATCAACATCTTCGAGCGCTGGGACTCGCAGTCGGCGGTCGAGGCTTTCCGTGGCGACGGGGTCAGCGAGGACCAGTCACGGGCGATCCGGTCGGCGTTCGTTGCCGAGTACGACGTCGCCGACGTGCGGATACTGGCGGGCCCTCCGGATTGATGAGCACACAACCCGCGGCGACATCGAGCGTCGTAGGCTGTGTGCGCACTTCCAGAGGGGATCATGACCGGAATGTCCGACATCCAACAGACTCTCGCCGACGTCCTCGGCGAGCTCCGCAGTCTCGACGACCCGCGGATCCGAGCGGTCAACGAGAAACACGGCGACGACCACGGGGTCAATCTCACGAAGCTCAGGGCGATCGCGAAACGACTGCGAACGCAGCCCGAACTGTCCGCGGAGCTGTGGGCGACGGGCGACACCGCGCCGCGTCTGCTCGCACTGTTGATCTGTCGCCCGCGGGCGTTCGACGCCGCGCAGCTCGACACGATGATCCGCGAGGCCGACCGGCCGAAGGTCCACGATTGGCTCGTCAACTACGTCGTCAAGAAGAGTCCGCATGCCGAGGAGTTGCGGAGGTCGTGGATGGCCGACACCGAGCCCGGTGTCGCCGCGGCGGGATGGGCCCTGACCGCTGATCGAGTGGTCAAGAAGCCCGGTGACCTCGACATGGCCGGGTTGCTCGACACCATCGAGTCCGACATGGGGAACGCACCGCCACGCCTGCAGTGGGCGATGAACACATGCCTGGCGACCATCGGCATCGAGAATCCCGACTTCCGTTCCCGTGCAATCGACATCGGTCAGCGGTTGCGAGTGCTGGAGGATTACCCGACCTCCCCGGGCTGTACTTCGCCGTATGCGCCGGTCTGGATCGCCGAGATGGTACGGCGCAGATCGCCGTGACCTGAGCGGCTGCTCGTTGCCCCGTCGCTCAGGCCTCGGATCTCACGGGCCAGGACTGTCTCGCCGCTGCGTCCGAGGGTCACCGCCTCGGTGAGTGCGTCCATCGTTGGGTCCGTGCCGACGTCGGTCAAATCAATCAGATCCTCTGCTCAGTCATTGTGGCGGCTGTGGGAAACCGGCATGACGACCAAGGTGAGGTCGCCGCCGTCTGCGGACCGAATCGTCATCGGGAGGTCCCGATTGCGGACGTCGATCATCATCTCGGCCCCAATCGACACATGGACCGCGGGGTAGAGCGTCGAGACCTCGAACCACAGTGCGATCGGGGGGCCGCAGGTCTCGGCTGGCACGACGGCGAGTTGTGCCGACGAGGCGTCGCTCAGTGTGAGCGCCGCCGACGTGAAGTCCAGGTGCACCCGGTCGGTTGCACAGCGCTCCAACGATTGCAACACAGCGGTTTTCGCGACACTCGCGCGCATGGTCACCGTGGGCAGGGCTTCGATCATCACCTGGTGCGCGGGAAACGGCCCGTCGAGTAGGCGGCACCATAGATCGTCCCGACCGTCGAGCCGGAATCGAACTGCGCCGGCCACGGCGTCGATGACGACGACGCCGCCCCGTGCCAGGTCGGACAGACCATCACGGAGGTCGGCCGCACACAGCGTTCCCGACCACCGGGTGCCGCACGGCTCGACGGTCGGTAGCGACCGGGAAGAGAGCCGGTAGCGGTCTGTCGAGGTCAGGGTCACGGCCCCGTCTTCCAGCCGGAGTTCGACAGCGTCCAGGACGGGATGGGCCGCGTCACGGGCGGCCGCGGTGAGCACCTGGCCGAGCGCGGCTGCCAGGATCGGACCACGCACAGTGGCGAGCATGGTCGTCGACTCCGCGGCGATCGACATCTTGATCGTCCTGGCCTCGCGCCGAATCCGATCGGCATCGGCTGCGACGGTCCGCACGTGCTCGTCGATCAGTCCGCCGGCGGTACCCGGCTCGGCGGCGAGGACCGTGCGGATGTCGGCGAGCGACATCCCGATCTCGCGGAGTCGCCGGAGTGCGATCGCGTGCCGCTCCTGCGACGCGCTGTACTGGCGATATCCGGTCGACGCGTCGACGGCGGCCGGGGTGAGCAACCCCGAGTCGTCGTAGAACCGCAGCGCGGACGCGGTCAAACCGGTGCGTTGCGCGAACGCGCCGATCGGGACGAGTTCGCTGACTTCGGGAACGGAGGGCATATCGCAGATCATCCGGCTTCGACCAACCTGAAGGTCAAGAGGAAGCGAGTCGGCGTCCGAATCGGGTCAGATGAGACCGAGTGCGAGCATGGCGTCGGCCACGCGAGTGAACGCCGCGATGTTGGCGCCGGTCGCGTAGTTGCCCGGTGCCCCGTATTCGTCTGCCGTGTGCAGGCAGTGGTCATGGATGGCCGTCATGATCTCCGACAATCGGTCCTCGGTGTGCGCGAACGTCCACGAATCCCGAGAAGCGTTCTGCTGCATCTCGAGTGCGCTGGTGGCGACGCCGCCCGCGTTCGCGGCCTTACCCGGGGCGAAGCCGACGCCGGCGTCTGCGAAGATGCGCACCGCCTCGGGGGTGCTGGGCATGTTCGCGCCCTCGGCGACGATGCGACATCCGTTCTTCGCCAGTTGAGTGGCGTCGACCCCGTTCAGTTCGTTCTGCGTCGCGCAGGGGATGGCGATGTCGGTGGGCACACTCCACATCGATCCGGTGTCGACGTGACGGGCGGACCCGCGGCGGGCGTCGGCGTAATCCGAGATACGGCCGCGCCGAACGTTTTTGATCTCCTTGAGCAGTTCGAGGTCGATACCGGCATCATCGACGACGTAGCCCCCGGAGTCCGAGCACGCGATCACGCGACCGCCGAGTTGTTGCACCTTCTCGATGGCGTAGATCGCCACATTGCCCGAGCCCGAGACCACCACGGTCTTGCCGTCGAGGTCGTCGCCGGCCGCGGCGAGCATCTCGCGGACGAAGAACACCACGCCGTACCCGGTCGCCTCGGTGCGGACCTGCGACCCACCCCAGGCGAGTCCCTTGCCGGTGAGCACGCCGGACTCGTAACGGTTGGTGATGCGCTTGTACTGGCCGAAGAGATAACCGATCTCCCGACCGCCGACGCCGGTGTCACCCGCGGGCACATCGGTGTACTCGCCGATGTGACGATAGAGCTCGGTCATGAACGACTGGCAGAACCGCATGATCTCCGCGTCGGAGCGTCCCTTGGGATCGAAGTCGGCGCCGCCTTTGCCGCCGCCGATCGGGAGCCCGGTCAGTGCGTTCTTGAAGATCTGCTCGAACCCGAGGAACTTGACCACGCCCAGGTAGACGCTCGGGTGAAAGCGCAACCCGCCCTTGTAGGGACCGAGTGCGGAATTGAACTCGACCCGGAACCCGCGGTTGATCTGCACCTGTCCCTGGTCGTCGACCCACGGCACTCGGAAGATGATCTGGCGCTCGGGCTCCGTCAGTCTCTTGATGATCCCGGCGTCCGCGTAGTGGGGATGTTTCGCCAAGACCGGACCCAGACTGTCGAAGACCTCCCGGACGGCCTGGTGGAACTCGGCCTCCCCAGGGTTCCGCGCAACAACCTGCGCGTACAGATCGCTGATCTTCTCGTCGAGCACGATGGCGACCACTTCCTTCTCCGTAGGTGTGGGACGGCGACGTGCCCAGGCGAGCACGCCGCCACCCGCACCCTATCGAGTGACAGGAATTCGACCGCAGACCGGTCCGTCGGACGACGACCGCGGTGTGTCCGCAGTGAGGTGGTCGGACCCGCTCACCTGCGGAGCAGTCCGGTCGGGCACCGCTATGCGCGGATCACGCGCGGGCCAGAACAGGTCGTCGCACCTGGAGCGACGGATGTCGGGTCACGATCTCATGCCTGGACGTCGGATCGGCACCAGTGGTGAGCGTCAGGATCCAAGGCACCGACTCGGCGTCGTCGGACACCCACGGATCCAGTTCGAGGTGGGCCAGGATGTCGCGTGACAGGCTCTCGGGTCTCGCGACGGTCAGTCGTCCGGACGAGTCCGCGAAACCGAAGCACACATCCCGCCCCTCGGGTATTCCGAACACGTCCGCGTCGTTCTCGCGGTGCCATTGCCGTCGGAGGAGCAACGACTCCGACTCCTCGACGACAACCGAACACCTGGCGGGGTGGGAAAAGGCGTCGTGCGCGCGAGTCGACGCTTGCTCGACGAATTCTCTGACCCGACCGGGGGAGCCACACACGCGTATTCGGCACTCCATCACAACCGCATTCACGGCCACTCTTCCTTTCGCTGCTACCGGCCATCTGCGACCGGTGCCATGGACTCTAGCCCAGAAAAAAATAAAAGCCAGTCCGGCGCATTTCGCAGGCCCACAGTAAATGAAACGTACTGTGTGACAACGTATGAAGTCGGCAAGTCGGCATCAGATCGGACGGGCTGGACTTCTGCCATTTCTGGGCTATGGTCACGAAGGAGAGCGGGAGCGAACCGTT
Organism: Gordonia sp. BP-119; assembly: GCF_016924115.1. Taxonomy (NCBI): domain Bacteria; kingdom Bacillati; phylum Actinomycetota; class Actinomycetes; order Mycobacteriales; family Gordoniaceae; genus Gordonia; species Gordonia sp. BP-119. The sequence continues at coordinate 32,960 of NZ_JAFFZF010000033.1, read as the reverse complement.
GTAGACCACGACCGATTCGAGGATAAATGGCGGAAAAGAATTCGAGCTCGAAAAAGCGGCGGCAAGAACTCAAGGAACGTCGTGAGCGAAAACGGGCACTCGAGGATGTCTCGTTGATTCGGAAGAGGAAAAGCGCGCGTTGACGCCGACGCTCGCGTCAGCCCGCGCTTTTCAGTGCCCGGGCGATCGTGGGCCAGGCTCGGTGCAGATCCTGGTTCCAGTAGCCCCACGAGTGGAGACCGGCACGGAAGTCGTAGGTGATGTCGACCCCGGCTCGGTCTGCGCGACGCTTGAAGCTCTCGGTGCATCGGGCGACGATGCCCTCGAGCACGCCTCCGACGGGTGAGGCCAGCCCGGCCAGCCCTAGGGCCGGGTCGGGCAGACCGTTGCCGACCGCTACATACACGGGCTTACCGCGTAGCGCGGACACGTGACCGGCGGGATTGTGGGCATCCCAGTTGTCGTGATCGAGCGGGCCCCACATGTTCTCCGGGTTCCCGCCTCTCGTCGTGACCGATGTGGCGGTCGCCTGCCGGAACTCCGGCGACCCTTGATCGAGGCACCCGCTGAAGGCGACCACACCCCGGTAGAGATCTGGGTTGCGGACCGCGATGGACATCGCGCCCAGCGCCCCCATCGACAGCCCGCCGATCACGTTCCGTCCGTTGCCCCGGAAGCGTCCGTCGACCAGCGGAGGGAGTTCCTCGGTCAGGAAGGTCTCCCACATGTTCCGACCCAGGACGGGATCGATTCGGCGCCAGTCGGTGTAGTACGAGCCCGTACCCCCGATGGGCAGAACCACGTTGACCTTCTTGTCGGCGACGAAGCGCGCGATGTCGGTCTGAAAGGTCCACCCGCTCTGCGTGTAGCTGGTGTAGACCCCACCGTCGATCCCGTCGAGGAGGTACACGGTCGGCCGTGGGCCGGTCCGCTCGCGGGGGGCGAGCACGCTCACTCGAACGGGCCGCTTCATGGCGGCGGAATACACGGTCATCGTCGTGCGTGTCGCCGTCTCCGAGGACACCGCAAGGATCCGCGCCGAGTCGCCGAGCCTCGGCGGGGTCGCTCCCGCCGGCTGCCCCGTCGAGACGCTCGCGACGACCGCGATCAGAAATGCACAACCGAGCCCTGCGGCTCGCTGCCAGCGTGACACTCTTCGTTCCCCCTCGGACACTGCCGTCACGACCGGCGACCCACCCCCAGGTCGACGTCCGGCATTCGCCGCGTGTCGGTCGATCACGGGTCCGGACACGGACCGCGGACCCATTAGAGCAGGTCTGGGGCCGCCGTGTGACCGAAGCGCGCCGACGACCGAGGTTTTGCGTACAGGGACCCGGGTACCCGAATGATCCCGGGCTGTGGACAGTCGGGATTCACACGACAGAGGAAGGTAGGTGCTCTGGTGGGCACATATGTCACCGCGAATCCGACCACCGGTACGACCGATCGGGAATTTCCCGGACTGAAGGACGACGAGGTGGCCGGCGTGGCCGAACGGTCACTCGCGGCATACCAGGAGTGGCGAGCGACCGAGGCATCCGAACGGGCCGCAATTCTCTCCCGGACCGCTGACGAGTACGAGAGGCGAGCCGATGAGCTCGCGGCCGTCATCACGACCGAGATGGGCAAACCCGCCAAGGAGGCGGCGGGAGAGGTTCAGCTGGCCGCGGACATCTATCGCTGGTATGCCGAGCACGGACCGGATCTGCTCGAGACCGAGGTCCTCGACCCGCAGGGCGCGGACGCGTCGATCGTGCAGGTCGCGCCGATCGGACCACTGGTGGGCGTGATGCCGTGGAACTACCCCTACTACCAGGTCGCACGTTTCGTCGCGCCGAACCTGTTGGCCGGCAACACCGTCATTCTCAAGCATGCGTCGATCTGCGCGGCCTCGTCGGCGTTGATGGCAGAGATCCTGCACGACGCGGGTGTCCCTGCCGACGCGTACATCAACGCGTATGCAAGCAGTGATCAGATCGCAGACCTGCTCGCGCACAACGCGATACGCGGCGTATCGCTCACCGGCAGTGAGAAAGCGGGTGCAGCCGTGGCAAAGGTTGCGGCGGAGAACCTGAAGAAGTCCGTGCTCGAGCTCGGCGGTTCGGACCCGTTCATCCTGCTCGACTCCGCCGACATGGAACGCACGACGAAGATCGCGGCGGGCGCACGGCTGTCGAACGCGGGCCAGGCGTGCAATTCGCCGAAACGGTTCATCGTTCTCGACGAGTTGTACGACGACTTCGTCGACGGTGTGGTCAAGCAGTTCGAGTCGACGGTGGTCGGTGATCCATCCGACGATTCCACTCAGATGGGTCCGCTGTCGTCCCTGTCGGCGCGCGACACGGTGGCCGAACAGGTCGAGACCGCGGTGAAACAGGGCGCCACCCTGCGGACGGGTGGAAAGCCGCTGGAGCGCGACGGAGCCTTCTTCGAACCCACTGTGCTGACGGACATCACCCCGGACATGGACGCCTACTCCGAGGAGATCTTCGGGCCGGTCGCGATGGTCTACAAGGTGTCCTCTCCGGAGGACGCCGTGGCGCTCGCCAACGATGTCGAGTTCGGATTGAGCGGATCGGTGTGGAGCGGTGACATCGGCAAGGCCGAGGAGGTCGCCGATCAGCTGGAGGTCGGCATGGCGTATGTCAACGAACACGGCACCACGCTGCCCGGCCTTCCGTTCGGCGGGGTGAAACGGTCCGGCTACGGTCGCGAACTCGGGCGTTGGGGCATGGGCGAGTTCGTCAACACCAAGCTGCGTCGCACCGCCTCCGAGTAGCCGGACGATCGGCGATGGCCGGACGGGCCGATGCGGAAGCGTCGGCCCGTCTCGCTGTCCGGCTCGTGATCTGGCGGCCGGTTGTCCGACGTGTCAGCCGTTGGTCTGACGCGCCCGGTCGACCGCGACGGCCACCCCGTGATGCCACGGCACCCCGTGCCCGGGAAGCAGAGACTTCGCGTCCGTCGCTGCCAGCGCGTCGAGCGACGCCCGATTGCGATCGAGGTCGGCGGTTGCGGAACCGGCGATCATGCGCGGGCCGGTCGCCGCGGTGTACGGATCGAGGGTGACGAGCGCGTCGCCGGCGATGACCGCGTCGCGCAATGGAAAGTGCAGCGACACATGGCCGTAGGTGTGACCGGGAGTCGGCACCACCTGCGCGCCACCGGGGAGCAGGGCATCATCGCCGAAAGGCGTCACATCCAGGTGATCGACGCCGCGCACCGTGAACGCACCGGCCGCCGCCATGCGTCCGAGCAGGCGTAGCGAACGCGGATGACGAAGGGGCACTCCGAATCTGGTCGCGTTCTGATGCGCGTAGCGGTAGGGATGGGACGCCAGCCACGCATCGTCGCGATGGACGTGGACCGGGATCCGCCACTCGCGCGCCAGGCGGCGCGCGGTGCCGACGTGATCGAAATGACCATGCGTGATGATCAGGTCGGTCACGGCATCGGTGTCACGGCCGAGTTCCCGGATGGCCTTGACGAGGGGTTCGTACGAACGGGGGAGTCCACAGTCGACGAGGATCAGCCGGTCCTGGTCCTCGATCAGGTACTGATTCGTGTAGGCGTACTCGAGCCAGTGGATGCCGGGGACGACGTCACGATGGAAGGTCATGACGAGACGCGTACCCGGTGGTCGCGGCAGCAAACCGGGACGACCTTCGAAGTTTGGACAAGACCGGGGGTTTCTGTAATCACCCCGGCCTCTGGCTCGACATGCGGGTTACAGCACCGCAGGAGCGTGACTGCGACAGTAACAGGAACACCCCGGTGAACGCGAATCACCGATTGCCGACCTGATGTCGATCGTCGATGAAGACCTGCCAGCACAGGTAATTGCGGGCACGTTGGTCGTCGAGCACCAACTCGCGTACCCGAACAGGGAGATGTCTTCGCTGCCAAGCGCATTCGTGTCTACCCGCGTCGACCCCGTGTGCGGACCGGACCGCCTTGATCGCGTACGCCGCGGCACCGAGGTCGTGCGATGCGACGTGCGCGGTCACCGCCGCTTGCCCGGCGGCGTAGGCGGCGAACCGCGGTGCGCCACGTAGATCGCGGGCGGCACCCATGGCGTGTCCGCCGGCGGCGCGCGACTCCATCATCGCCAGTTCGCCCCGGGTCCACGCGCGGACCGCCGCGATTGCCTCCCTGGGGCGAGCGTCATCCGGCCGTGCCGACTCGAACAAGGGCAGAACGTGCTCCGCACACCGTGCCGCCCAGAGCGCCAGCAAGTGGTGATCGGCGTCGGTGAGTGTCCCGCCACGACGGATGGTGACCAAGCGGGGGTCGAACACTGTGGGGAGGATCATCGCGACCTCTCTGCCGGCACGGACTCAGCGGCGGCGCCGGGCGATTTGCACCTCGACGTCCTCGGGTGTGAGAACCGCGGTGGGTTCGGCGACGACGCCCACGCGTACGGGCGCCTGGGCTCGGTCGGTGACGGTGAGCGGCGGGCCGTCGGGCTGCAGATGGTCGTTGCCCCACTGCATCAACGACATCACCACGGGAAACAGATCGCGGCCCATGTCGGTGAGCTGATACTCGAACCGTTCGCGCTGCCCGGCGTCGCGGTAAGGGACCTTGGTGAAGATCCCGGCCTCGGTGAGTTCGCGCAGGCGGGCCGACGCGACCGCGTCGCTGATCCCGACCCGCCGGCTGAACTGATCGAACCTGGTGGCGCCGTAGAAGGCCTCCCGCAGGATGAGGATCGCCGACCGGGTGCCCACCAGGTCGATCGCCTTCGCGATCGAGCAGCCGCTCGCCTCCCAGCTGTCGCGTTCGGCCAGCGGGCCCTTCAGGTGCATCATGCCCCCAGCCTACCCTGACTTGACAAGATCATAGCCAGAGCGTAGACCTGACTTTGGCAGACAAAAGTCAGCCATCATCCGGATCGGGTTGCGTTCCGATCCGCACACTGACGGAGGATCAGTCATGAGATCTGCGGTCATCGTCGACGCTGTTCGCACACCCATCGGCAAGGGCAAGCCCACCGGCGCCCTCCATGACGTTCATCCCGTCGACCTCCTCGCGCACAGCCTCCGAGCAGTCGTGGACCGTTCGGGTGTCGATCCCGAACTCGTCGACGACGTGATCACCGGTGTTGTCAGTCAGGTGGGGGAGCAGAGTTTCAACATCGCGCGGCGCGCGCTCCTGGCCGCCGGCTACCCCGTATCCGTGCCGGGGGTCTCCGTTGACCGCCAATGCGGAAGCGGGCAACAGGCCATCGCGTTCGCCGCGCAGGGCATCATCGCGGGCACGTACGACATCGCGGTCGCCGCGGGTGTCGAATCGATGTCCCGTATCCCGATGGGCTCGGCCGTTGCCGGTACCGCCGATCTCAACGGACGGGCGTTCGGCGAACGATACTCGCAGGGCCTCGTGGGTCAGGGCATCTCGGCGGAACTGATCGCCGCCCGCTGGGCCATCTCGCGACGTGAGATCGATGAATTCTCCTTGCGGTCACACGATCTCGCCGCCACTGCCACCAAGAACGGACTCTTCGACGACGAACTCGCGCCCATCGCGGGGCTGACGTCAGACGAGGGAATTCGTCTCGGGGGCAACCTCGACGACCTCGCCCGGCTGCGGCCGGCCTACTACGACGAGGCGATCGCGCGTCGGTTCCCCGAGATCGACTGGCGGATCACCGCGGCGAGTGCGAGTCAGATCAGCGACGGGTCGTCGGCGGTGCTGCTGATGAGCGAGGAGAAGGCCGTCGAACTCGGTTTGCGTCCGCGCGCACGGGTGCACACCATCGCGGTCGCCGGCGACGACCCACTCCTGATGCTCACCGGCATCATCCCGGCAACGCGGAAGGCACTGTCACGCAGTGGTTTGCGTGTCGAGGACATCGACCTGTTCGAGGTGAACGAGGCGTTCGCGCCGGTGGTCCTGGCGTGGTCGCGGGAGTTCGGGGTGGACGTGGATCGAGTCAACGTCAACGGCGGTGCGATCGCGCTCGGCCACCCGCTTGGTGCCAGCGGTGCCCGCCTCGCGACCACGGGACTCAACGCGCTGGAACAGCGCGGCGGTCGTTACCTCCTGCAAACGATGTGTGAGGCAGGCGGATTGGCCAACGCGACGATCTACGAGCGACTCAGCTGAGCCGTCGGCGGTCCGGGCGGGCGTGCTCGTCGTCCATTCGGCGTATCTCGGTCGCACACGTTGCGTCCGCCCGGTACCGTGATTGCGCATACCCGCTGTTCGGGGCGGGGCCGATGACTGCGGGGACCTCATGAACCCAACCGACCCGAATGCAGCAGCGCTCGTCGCGACGCGGGAGGCCACCGTTCTGGCGCATCTCGAGACCGAGAATCGGCACGACGTCGCTGCCACGCTGGCGACGTTCAAAGACGGCGCGGCACGTACCGAGTTGCCTGGTGAGATCGCCGATGGCCACGACGCGGTATCGGCCTCATATCACGAACTGTTCACCGCATTGCCGGACATGCATTTCGATGTCGATCCCGAGACGCTGTGCCATCACGACGATCGAGTCATCTGTGAGACGCGAGTTCGCGGAACACATCTGGGCCCATACCGCGGACTTGCCCCGACGGGTCGGCTCTCTACCTGCCCATCGTCGCGGTGTTCACCTTCGCGGGCTCAGATCTGGTTGCGGAGCGCGCCTACTTCGACCGTCTGGAAATGTTCATGCAGCTCGGGGTCGCGCGGGATCCGAACACCCTCGTCGGCCGGATCGCCACGCTGCTCAATCACCCGATCACGGTCATCGGTGCTGCTGTCCGACGCCGAACCAACCGGTCCGCCGCGTCGGCTTAAGCCCGCTGTGGATCACACGCCTAATCGGCGCCTGACCACATCGATGTCGAACGACGTCGGGTCGAAGGCCGAACCAGGTGTCAGGCCCGCCCACTCGCGTAATTCCAGATGGCGCGGGTGCGTCTCATCGTTGACGGCCTCGATGAAATCCGCCCATCCGGGAACTCCGCCGACATCCTCGAAAGGGGCGGTTCCGCCGCCGGCGACGATCGACACCGGCGGTTCGCCGTCATTCATCGGGGTGAATGCCTCGACGACAATGCTCACTTCCCAGCCGTCCCCGAAGTCGTACTCATAGGACACCACGTCGCCGGGCTCGTCGACCAGCTCACCCAGAGTCGAGTCGAAGACGGACTCCGTGTACCTGCCGGCCCGTGCGGTGCCCATCGCCTCGTCTGATAGATACCGGTGCTCGTGGCCGAAGCATGGAGTCGTGAACGCGTAGAGATGCGCATCGTTCCAGGCGAATGCAGCTTGCAGCACTTCGTGGAGTTCGTTCAATGGAACCAACGCGAGTATTCGAATCCGTCGCCAGACTCTGGGTCGGACGCCGGCGAGTTCGGCGCGCACAGTGATCATGGTCGTCGCCTCCCCGCTTTCCGGAATGTGACGTTCCGGAAATCCGTCCCACACAGCGGGTCGCAACCCCTCGGGGACGACGTAGTCACCGTCCTCGTTGAGGACGAGCCACCCGTCCTCGATGATGTGCTCGATGCGAGAATGGGCCCTGGGCATCTCCGGTGAGATCAGCCCGTCATCGCGCAGGGCGGCGAAGCGATCGGCGGCAAACGGCATGATCGTCAGACCGTGGTATACGACGCGCGCGACGATTCCGTCCACAAACTGTGCCATTGCACTCGAATCAGAGGTCAACGCTCTGCCGACGGCCGCAGCCAGCGTGCTGCGTCGCGTCGTCAACGACTCTGATCCACGCCAGGACGCGGCCGCCGGGCCCGGGTAGACATGGGATGGAGTGATTGCGATCAACTGGGCATCCCGGGCGAGCTCCCAGATCTCAGCAAGAACGCGATGATGTTTCATTGCCTTGAGTGCTGCTGCTGGTGGCTCGATCTCCAGCGCATGCAATAGGTCCGGAAGCAGTGCCGGCTTGAGCCATCCACTTGGCGTCACCGGCCGTTTGTGGCCGATCCAGTCCATCAACACATCGAGCCGCTGCAAAACCCGAACCGATTCCAATGCATCGCGCTCGGTGGAGCTGTCGATGTCGTCTACATCGACCTTCAGCCCGCCCATGGAGTCGAGGAGGTATTGCTGGCAAGCCCCCATTACGACATCGGCGCTGATGGCTGCAGTCCACCTGGAAGTGGTGACGAGGAAATCGATGAACAAGCGCAGTGCGAAGACCGCAATGCTTGCCGGTAAGGCGTCGTCCTCTTCCTCTTCCATGTACTCGGCGAAGTCGATTGCCGCATCGACCTCCTCGAGCGACCACTCGGTGGGCCGATGGTCTGGCAATGCGTAGCCGACGGCAAAGTCCAGCGCTCTGACGGCGTCGACGATGGCTGCCTGCTTGTCCGGATCGTCTTCGAATTCCACACTGGGCAGCCAACGTTCGAACTCGCGTATCAGCATGTCGATCTCCGAGGTGTCGCGACCGCGAATCGGGATCACATTGCTACTTCGGCGCGCGGCCCGCTTCTTCGTCTTTTCGGTCCGCTTGGCGCCGCGGGACTGCTTGTTCTTCCGGCTCATCGGCACCGATCCTATCGCGAGCATCGCCGTCATCGGCCAGGTCGAGTGCTGGTCCGGCCGGCGGTCGAACGGTCCCGGCTCCTGAGGGCCGGGACCGTCGGCTGTTCGGTATGAAGAGTCCGGACTTTCCTAGTCCTGCCTTGGTCCTGCCTCCACCAACTCGTCGTCCTCCGGGACATCTTCCTTGTTCGCCAGCGCGCTGGGCCACCACACGGGACGGCCAATGTCGTAGACGAGCGCCGGGACCAGCAGCGTCCGGACGATCAACGCGTCGAGGAGGACGCCGAAGGCGACGATGAACGCAATCTGCGCCAAGAAGATCAGCGGGATGACCGCCAGGGCGGAGAACGTCGCCGCGAGGACCACGCCGGCCGAGGTGATGACTCCGCCGGTGACCGTGAGCCCACGGAGAACACCTCGGCGCGTACCGATCTGCAGTGCTTCCTCGCGGACGCGGGTCATCAGGAAGATGTTGTAGTCGATGCCCAGCGCGACCAGGAACACGAACGCGAACAGCGGCACGACCGGGTCGGCGCCGGGGAATCCGAGTATGTGGTTGAACACGATCGACGAAATTCCCAGAGTCGCCGCGAAACTCAGGATGACGGTGGCCATCAGGAGAATCGGGGCGACGATCGCCCGGAGCAGCGCGCACAGGATGAGCAGCACGACGATGCTGACGATCGGGATGATCAGGTTCCGGTCGTGGATGGCCGTCGTCTTGGTGTCAAGGTCGACCGCGGTAGGACCGCCGACGAGCGCGTCGGCGCCGTTGACGTTCCCCACCGCGTCGCGAAGACGCTCGATGGTCTCCTCGGCGGCCAGGGAATCGGCCGGATCGGTCAGGGTCGCCTGCAGAGCGACCCGTCCGTCGACCGTCTTGGGGGCGCCGCCCGGATCGGTGACCGGGACGACCTCGGCGACGCCGTCGACATTCGCCGCCGTGTTCTGCACCTGCTGCAGCGATGCGGCGTCGGCGATGATGACCGCGGGTGAACCGTCCCCGGCGTCGAAGTGGGCGGTGAGGACTTCTTGGCCCTCCTGCGACTCCACCGCTACGAGGAAGGTGTCGGACTGCGCGACACCGTCGGCCTTGAACTGGGGGAGGAACAACGCGAAGAGCACGAGGAGCAACGTCGTTGCCACCCAGAAGCGCCGGGGGTGCCGTCCGATCCGGTTCGCCAAGGCGCCCCAGAAGCGATGGTTGCTGCTGTCCTCACGCTGCGCCGACGCCGGGTCGACGACCGGTCGCTTCGGCCAGAAGGCACTGCGTCCGAGCAGGGTCAGTGCCGCGGGGAGGAACGTCATCGACGCCAGGAACGACGCCGCGATACCGATCGCGGCAACGGGACCGAGACCGCGGTTGGAGTTCAGATCCGACAGCAGGAGGCACAACACACCGGCGATGACCGTGCCGGCGGAGGCGGCGACGGGTTCGAGGGTCGCGCGCCACGCGGCCCGCATGGCGTCGTACTTGTCGGCGGTGAGTCGCAGTTCTTCTCGATAGCGGGACACCAGGAGCAGGGCGTAGTCCGTCGCCGCACCGAACACGAGGATGAAGAGGATGCCCTGGCTCTGGCCGTTGAGGGTGAGCACGTCGTTCGACGCGAGCACGTAGACCAGCAGACTGGCGAGCCCCAGCGCGAACACGGCGGACACGATCACGACGAACGGCAGGATCGGACTGCGGTACACCACGATGAGGATCAGGATGACGACCGCGCCGGCAACCAGTAGCAACAAGCCGTCGATCCCGCCGAACGCCTCGGTGAGGTCGCCCGCGATGCCTGCGGGTCCGGTCACATACACCGACAGTCCCTCGGGCGGGCCGTTCGCGAGTTCCGCACGCAGAGCCTCGATGCTTTCCGAGATCTCCCCGGAGGAGTCGACGGGCACGATCATCTGGATCGCCTGACCATCCTGCGAGCGGATCGGCGGAGACGTTCGCTCGGAGATCCCGTCCGTGCCGGCGACCTTGCCCACCGCCTCGGACACGAACGCGAGGTCGGCGTCGGTGATGCCGCTCGTACGTTCGGCCACCACGACGGCCGGGATCTCGGAGGAGTCCACGAAGTCCGCTTCCAGGCGGGAGACCTCGGTGGCTTCGGCGGATGCGGGCAGGAACGACGTGTTGTCGTTCGCCTGTACGTCACCGAGTTTTCCGGCGAACGGTCCGCCGACAGAACCCAGGGCCAGCCATCCGATGACCAAGAGGGCTGGCAGAATCCATCGCAAGCGACTGACTCGTCGAGCAGAGGTGGGTGGGTTCACGGGCTTCCGTTCGTCGGTTGCGGGTGGAGTGCGTGAGCACCATGATGTTCAGCAGGCTGAACAATTGCAAGTCTGCGGGGTGTGACGTAGAGAATCGGCAGGACAAGGTGGACGACGGAAACGACGGGATGGACGGGTGGCCGACCGGTCGGCTGCTGTCGGTGGCGGCACGGCTCGTCGAGCACGCCTGGGAGGCGGTACTGCGGGAGTACGACATCTCGAGCGCTGGACTCGTCGTCCTCCATGTGGTGAGCACGGGACCGGCCACCCAGCGCGAGGTCGCCAAGAAGGCCAGGGTGACCGATCAAACTGCGAGCCGCACCATCGAGCGACTGGAACGGATGGGTTACGTGCGGCGTCAGGTCGATCCCGACGATGAGCGGAGAAAGCACGTGAGCGCGACTCCGGCCGGTGCCGAGGTCTACCGCGCATTGCTGGAACGGGAGCGAACCGACCCGGCGCTGATCGCGTCCATCGGCGCGTCAGAACCGGAACTCCGTCGATTGTTGCTCGAACTGATTCGCGTGCAACAGGATCGGAGCTCGGGGCCGTCATAGCGTCGCGTCGGTTGCTCAACCCGCGTCGCGGGCTGCTTCGAGTCCGGCGACGAGTGCGTCGACCTTCGCCCGGTTCTCCGCCGACGTCATCAGCCCGACGAACGGCGGGCGCGAGAAGGTGAGGGTCACCTGGAGGAGCTGTTCGCGTTCACCGCCGAACAGCTTCTTCCGTCGGTTGGTCTCGGTGACCTCCGCGGAGACGAACGATGCTGCCGGCAACCGGGTCTTGGACGTGCCGCCGCGGAGTTTCTCGAACCACTCGCCATCGAGTACGACCGTTTCGTTCGACAGACCATGGATCTCGAGCACGTGCTACCCCTCGCCCTGCGGATTGTGTCGTGATCACGATATCCGCCGAGAACGGCGATGCCGGGGTTTGCGGCAGATCACAACACCGTTGCCCTTCGACGCCGGCGCGCACTACTGTGCCGATCGTGCATACACCGACCTGCTGGGCCCGCGCTCGTTCGGCGACCCGTGGCTGAGGTGAGACTTCGGCAGGCCGACGACGCCGACACGGACCGCCTCGTGGCCGTGTGGCGTTCGGCGGTCGAGGCTACGCATCACTTCCTGACTCCTGCCGACATCTACGGCTACGCGGATCGGCTCGCACGTGACTACTTTCCGGCGGTCGAGTTGGTCGTCGCGGAGGCCGACGGAGTGGTCGTCGGCTTCAGCGGAACCGCAGAGAATCGGCTCGAGATGCTGTTCGTCGATCCGGCCGCCCACGGGCGGGGCATCGGCACGGTGCTGCTCGATCACGCGGTCGCGCACGGCGGCGTCGACGAACTCGACGTCAACGAACAGAACCCGGGCGCCGTGGAGTTCTATCGGCGCAGGGGGTTCGAGCAGGTGGGCCGCTCGCCGGTGGATTCCGACGGCCGGCCGTTTCCGTTGCTGCACTTTCGGCGCGCCGGGGTCCCGTGAGACCTAGTTTCACGCCGCGGCGAATCGCGGGTGCAGAACTTGTTCACCGTCACCACGGCCATTCGAGGCCTCTAGAAGTCTCGCGGACGAGTGTCGGCTCACGTTCGGATGTGTCGAACTGCGACTGCTGCCCTACGCAGCTGATAACGCGCCGAAGACAAACGGGGACGGGAGAGTTCGAGTCCGGCATCGTCGGCGATGTGCTCGACAACTTGGTCGACACTGCGTTCGTCTGCTGGCACATGGCTTGCGAATCGGTCCTCGCCAAGCCGGGCGACGCACCTCCCAGTCTGTTTCATCGCCCAGGTCTCATCGGCGCCGAGGATGGGGCCGAGACGGTGAGCAAGGCGGGCTCTGAGACGTCGATGGATCACTTCGACGGAAGCGGTCAGGGTGTAGTGCCTGACATCGACGCCATGCTCTTTGAGTCCACCGACGATCTCGTCGAAGTACTCAGCGTCGACGAGCGTCATGGGAACGATCACCGGGGAGTCGCTGGATTGTTCGGCATCCAAGAGGGTTTGGGTGACGCCCGTGCGCCACTGCGGTAGGTCCTGAAAATCGTCGCGCCGGGCGGGCGGCAGCATCTTGTGCATCGCGAATCCGAGGAGTTCGGGATCGGCCACGTGCGACGCAGTCAGCCGGCGGTGAAGCTCGTGTGCGGTCTGTGTCTTACCGACGCCGAAGGCGCCGTTGATCCAGATCAACATGACGTGAGGTTACCGACAGGTGGGCAGCGCTTCCGGTGAAGCGGTCAGGGGCGATGTCGGTCCGCCGGTCAGGATTCGTGCCTCCGGTCTTTCTTGGTCTGACGTCGCGCACCGGCGGCGATGGTCGAGGCCTCGTACTTCTTTCGACCGGGTGATTCGCGGGTGTCGTCGGTCCGGATTCGTCCCGACGACGCCACTTTGCCCTTGCCCTTGTCCTTGCCTCTGCCCTTGCCGGTGTCCTTTTGAGATGTCGGGCTGTCGGTACGCGCCCGGACCAGTCGCTCGGCCTTCAATTCGAGAGCGGCGTCTCGAGAAACCCTGGCCAGTCGACGGCTCACGCGGCTCAAGGCGTCCTCGAAGACCTCGGCTTTAGCGGCGTTCCGGGCATTTGCTGCTTTCGCGCTCCCACGGCCGCCTTTGGTCTTGACTTTCTCAGCACCCGCACGGCGGTAGAGGGTGACGTGCTTGTTCCGTGCGCGCCGGATTCGCGAGTGCAGATCGATCAGTCCGTCCTCGTCGAGGCCGGCCATCTGTGATTTCTTGGTCTCGCGGACGAGTACATATTCGCTTTCGGACAGGGAATTCAGGGTCTTTTTCATGCCGGTCCTCGCTCGTCATGCCGTCACGTTGCAGTCCTGATGTTAGGTGCCGGCGCGCGCTCGAACTTCGGTTCTGTCCGATTCGGGTCAGATGAACCGGCTCAGGTGTCAGAGGGGGCCGGCGGCGAACCCATCGGCCGGTCGTAGGCTTTCTCGACCTCCGGACGAAGTCGTGCGTCCTCTTCGGCCTTGCGGGCGGCAGTCGTCCACATCTGGGTGACCATGGGCAGGTAATAGGTTGCCGGGGCGCCGAGAATGTAGGTGGCGTTGCCTTCGACGAACGTCTTGTTGGCCGGATCGTCGAGCCCGATCATGCTGTAGTCGTTGTGTACCGGGCGGCCTTCACCACGTCCGCCGACCGAATCCGACGCACTGTGGTTTCGTCGGGCGGCGTCGTTCATGAGGTCGCGGTTGGGTGCATCGGCCCAGAAATCGTATTGTCGCGCAACTATCTTGACGGTGTATCGGGTGTCATCGGGAAAGTTGTTGCCGCCGTAGTCCGCGCGGCATCCTCCCTGGTTGGCGCAACCGTTGTATTTCGATTCGAGATCACCGGTCAGGACGAACGTCACTGTGGCAGGGTCGATGTCGCTGGTGGGACCGTAGGTGCGCAGCCAATCATCCTGAACTTGCGCGCCTTGACTGTGTCCGACGACGATCTTCCGCCCGGGGATCTCGTGCAGCATCTCGTTCAACTTGTCGCGTCCGCGGTGGGTGTTCGTCGCGCCGGGAAAGTTGTTGTACGGCACGTTCACCACTCGATTGGGTGGTGCGAACAGCTCACCGCGCAGCCAGTTCATCGGAAGCGAGCGGAAGGCCGGGTCCAGTGTCAGCACTGTCGCCCCACCCGGGCCCGGCGCTGCACCTGCGACATTCGGTGTCCATTGCCCGATTCCGATTGCCACAATGAGCACCAGGACTATTCGCGAATATTGCTTCATTCTAAGCCGCCTCAGAGGTCTGACGAATGTCTATCACATCGCAAATCTCGCCGGGGGGATGCGAGAAAAGGGACGGCGGTCCGACGATAGGCGTTTAACGCTGTTGTTTGCCGATTTGTATCGCGAATAGACCCGGAATCACACCGAATCGGGTGCGTAGAACTTCGCGGTGGCCGCAGCCGCGGCCGCGACCTGCGCGGGTTCACCTCCGGCCGCGAGGTGTGCCTCTCCCCAGGCCGCCGCGCTACGGCGGATGAACTCGCGTCCCTCGGGAGACTTCTCGATTGCTTCGTGGTCAGCGGTTTCGCCATCGACGAGCAGCCGGGTCAGACCGAGGAGCAATAGATCCCAACCGACCCCGCCGGCACCTGGTCCGTACGTCGCGAACAAGGGTTCTCCGACGAATGCTGCATGGATGAGCTCCAACTCGGTGCCGCCTGCCTGGCCGGGGGAGAGGCGCACCCGCACTTCACTGGTGCTAGGCCACTCGTCGGCGTCGGGACGTAGAGCCAGGTCACCGTGAGGAGGTGCGGGGGGAGTGGACCAGCCATTCGTCGACGTCTCGCAATGGACCGGGTGGTCGACCCACTAGTCGCCGCCACCCGAGCTTCCGCCAGAGGAATCGGAGCCGCCGTCGCCTGACCATCCGCCATCGAAACCGAACCAACTCGAGGACGAGTCGGAGCTTCCCGTATGACGACTGTGCGGCGGCCGGGACGGAGCCCCCGCTGGCCTCTCGGCCCCTCGGCCTTGCACGTGCCTGTTCGCCCCGAAGTCCCGTATTGCGATCGGGAGCACCAGGGCGAGCACGAAGAGCAAGGCGGCTACGACGACGATCAGCCAATCCGGCGCCCCGAGTAACGCGGTGACGATGGTGGTTCCGATCGCGACGAACATCAAGACCGTTCCGAGCGTGATGCGCGGCAATGCTCCTCCTTGATAGCGACGTCGAGGTCGTGTCCGACTGCCGTCTCCGCGACAGGTTACGCAGGTGTTCGTCGGTGTCTCCGTCGAAACTTCACAGGGCCGACGGCTCATCGGCACGTTCGAGTTGACGCGTCCGGGATCATTGGCGACATGGAAACCAAATACGAGGCTTGGCCCGCACTACCGGTGGAGTCGTGGGTCGACACAAGGGACACCGTCCAGTTGTGGACCCAGATCGTCGGCAAGACGCGTCTCGCTCTCGGACCCGAGGTCAACCACTGGTGGGGCGTACCGCTGTATGTGGACGCGCGTGGCCTGACCACGTCCCTGATGGCCGTCGGAGACCGCGGCCTCGAGATCCGCTTCGACTTTCTGGACCACCAGCTGCTCTTCCTCGTCACCGATGGCAGCACCCGTCAGATGAAGCTGGAACCGCGGACGGTCGCCGATTTCTACGCGGAGTACACCGCTCACCTCGCCGACCTCGGCTTCGACATCGCCATCGTCGGTACCCCCGTCGAACTGCCTGATGCGACCCCGTTCGCCGAGGACACCGCCCACTCGTCGTACGACGCCGACGCCGTGTCTCGGTTCTGGCGGTCTCTCGTCAGTGCGCACCGCGTGCTGTCGGAGTTCCGCGGCCGCTTCCGCGGCAAGTCGTCACCGGTCCACTTCTTTTGGGGCGCTTTCGATCTGGCCGTCACACGGTTCTCGGGACGCAGTGCACCCCAGCATCCGGGTGGGGTGCCGAATTGCCCCGACTGGGTGATGCACGAGGCCTACAGCGACGAGGTGTCGAGCGCGGGCTACTGGCCGGGTGGCGCCGAGGAGGGGGCCTTCTACGCCTACGCCTACCCACATCCCGAGGGCTACGACACGCACCCGGCGGTCGAGGCTCCGGCGCGGTGGGATGCCGCACTGGGCGAGTACATCCTGCCGTATCAGCTTGTACGCCAATCGCCGGACCCGGACGCCGTGGTCCTGAAGTTCCTCGAGCAGACTCATCGAGCGGCGGCGGAGACGGCGGGCTGGGACTAGACGCGAGCCGGCGGCGGACGTTTCCGACGTCCAGACGTCGAGGTCTGTTCATCGTTCGTCCTGGCCGGTTGCAATCTCGCTCAGCGGCGCCGCTCGCCACCTAACCCCCGAGCCTATCCGGCGAGCAGAGCGTCCAGCGCTTCGAACGCCGCGCGCCAGCCGGCGGCCGCGTACTCGTACTGCTCGTCGGTGAGGTTGCCACCGGTTTGGCTGAAACGGATCTCGGTGCCGTTGTCGACTGCCATGAAGTCAGCGGTGAGGAGTTCACGTTCATCACCCGGCTCGTCGGTCATCGTCAGTACGAGTCTGTTCGGTCGGCTGACCTCGACGTACTCACCGCGCCAATGGACTTCGGGGAAATCGCCCCCAACGATCATTGTTGCTGCCCAGGTGCCCCCGGGTCGGGCGTCGAGCGATACCGATTCGACGGGGACCTGGTTCGCGCTGCCGCCGAAGAACTCGGCGAACAGAGCCGGCGTCGTCCACGCGTCGAACACGGCGGCGGGAGAAGCGTTCAGTGTGTAGGTGAGGGTTGCCCCGGTTGCGTCCGTCATGGTGTGACTGCCTTCTGGTCGTCGACGTCGGCCGACATCGATGTTTCGCCGCGGACGGCTCGGTCCGCAGGAGGGCAGACCCTCGTTGCTCGCAGAACTCATCGGGCTCACGGCGGGGAGGGTGCGGTTGGGCAGAAGCAGTCGGGCGAGTCCTGATCGGTGCCGATCTACCAATCAGGTCTGCTAGTTTCTCGGCGACGTGCCATTCCAGGCGAAGAGAACCGGTGGGTATCGATTGTGAACGAAGAACCGCGAGCCGGCGGCAAGGCGCCCGCGATGAGGCCGTCCGAGGCGCCGATCGAGGAAGTGCTCGACCGAGCAGTCGGTCCACGTCGGGACGAGGCCGATGAACTGGTCGCCTTGCTCGGTGAGATCTCCGGACACCGGCCCGTCCTCTGGGCCGGCCGCATGATCGGCTTCGGCGAGTACGAGTACCGCTACGCCAGCGGGCATGGCGGTCGGGCGCCGGAACTCGCTTTCGCGCCCGGCCCGAAGAATCACACCATCTACCTGGTCAGCGACTTCGCCACGCAGTGGCCAGATCTCATCGACCGGCTGGGAAAGTGTCGCGTCGCCAAGTCGTGCCTCCACGTCACTCGGCTCCGAGATGTCGATCTCGCAGTGCTGACAACGCTTCTCGAACGATCGTTGGCGCAGACACGCTCGTCCCACGGAGGTTGAGATCACCGCGGGTCCGGTATCCCGCTCAATCGAGATATCCGGTCTCCGGGTTGATGTTCGAGAGGAACTCCCTGATCGACTCGCGGTGGTCGCGAATCGTCGGCAGGGGGAGTGGCAGCGGGGCGGGCGGGAGCCCGTCGTCGCTCTGCCACGCAACTCGCGGCCCGCTGGAGCCGAAGCCGTACCCAGGGTTCGGGCCCGACGTCCACTTGCTTGAATACCCACCGTCGGCACGGACTGTCACTTGAAACAGTTCTCCGTCGACGACCAGATCGACCGGGCAGTCAGCCGGCGCCGGGCGCCAGTCATCGTTCTGTTGCGCAATCATTCGTGGGACGTTAAAGACTCACAGCAGTACTCGCATGGCATTTTCCCGCAAACGGGGGGGCGTGACTCTGAGTGGTGATCAGTGGCCGGGAAAGTAATCCGGCCCGGGGTCATCCGCGGCCGCGGTGGTCGACGCGAGACCGCAGGCGATGCCAGCGCGGCATCAGTTTCCTTAGCGTTCGGTGGGTGGTCACGAGGTCGCGGCGCCGTGCAACCGGGCGGCTTGTCGTCACGAGTTCAGATTGTCGCGCCGCGACTGTCACGGGGTCACCCCGAAGCGGCTCGGAACCGCTTGGTGAAATGCGTTGAGTCGCTGAACCCATGAGCGCGGGCGATCATGGCGTCACGGGCACGGTCGAGGCGGCGTCGGATGACGTGATCCATCAGCCGCCTTTCGGAACTGGGCCAGTCGGCGTACAGCTCCCGGGTCGACACGTTGTGGGCCGCGGCGATCGTCTCGGCCGACAGGCCGGCGTCGGTCAGCTGCTGTGTTGCTTCCCAGGACCCGCGGACACGTTCGCATGCACCTCAGCGATCCGGACTTGTCGCCGGTGTCGATCGCGCGGGCGCACGGCATCACCGTCCGAAAACTGTTCCAGCTCCTCGCCGATGCCGGCACGAGTCTCGAGCAGTGGATCATCACGAGTCGACTCGAGGGCGCGCATGATGACCTCGCGCCGAGACCGCTCATCAACCGGTCGCGGCAATCGCCCGGCGCTGGTGCATCACGAATCCGTCGCACTTCAGTAGACGATCCCGCGCGATGTACGTGATCAGTCCGCGGGCGTGGCGGGTTCTCGCGGCGTCGCGCACACGAGAGCGGATAGGAAACGGCTGACTGAACGAATTGCGACCGGTCTCGGAGAGCTGGCCTCGGAAAACGCGATGTGATGTCACCAGCCGCGTCGCCGGTCAGTCGATTGCACCTCCCGTGCCACCCTACGTTCGTGTCCATTAGCACCGTGCCTGCGGGGAGGTGATTCGATTTCATTCATGAGTCGCGGGTGTCGTCAGGGCGGCGTATCTGAGCAAGACTGCGCCAGAGGAGAAGGGTCGGCATTCCATCAGTTCCAGTCGGGTTGAAGGCTGGTGTGCGTCGAGGACGGGTTTGCCTTTGCAGAGCAAGATCGGGTTGACGATGAGGTGGAACTCATCGACCGCGTTCATCGCATTGAGTGTCGCGATCAAGCTGAGGCTGCCGTAGACGACCACATCGCCGTTGGCGCGATCCTTGATGCGCTGGATCTCGCTGGCGGTCACTTCTGTGACGTGCTGGGTCACCGGCCATGCGGCGATGTCACCGGAACGGGAGGCGACGAACTTGTCGAGCTGGTCGAGGCGACGGGCGTAACGCCGATTGCCGTCGTCGGCGTCGATCGTTCCGGCGGCGACAGCCGGCCAGTAGGAGGCGAAGTCGGCGTGCGTGATCCGGCCGAGCAGGAGCGCGCCGGCGTGCTCGACGAGGGCGAGTTCGTAGTTCATGAGGTCGGAATCGGCGAGTAGCCAGTCCATGGAGTCATCGAGGCCAGCGACATAACCGTCGAGAGTGGTCCACATGCTGATGATCAGTCTGCTCACGATCCTTGCTTCTTTCTCTGGGCCCGAAAAGTCATCGGAGCTGCGCGTCCCGCAGCCAGGGCTCTGCACGTCCTGGCGACGATGGGGGGCTCGTGGCCCCGATAGGCGGTATTTGTGAACTCCTCGCCCGGATAGCTCCGGTCGGGACGGTTGCGCTTTCCGTTCCGCGTATGCGACAGCGCCTCGGGACTACCCGGACAGCACAGCATTCAGCGCTTCGAACGCCGCGTGCCAGCCGGCCGTCGCGTACTCGTACTGCTCATCGGTGAGGTTTCCGCCGGTTTGGCTGAAGCGGAGCTCGGTGCCGGCGTCGACTGCGATGAGGTCCACGGTGAGAAGTTCACGTGCGTCGCCCGGCTCGTCGGTCATCGTCAGCACGAGTTTGCTCGGTCGCTGCACTTCGATGTACTCCCCGCGCCAATGGAACTCGGGCATTTCCGCGTCGGCGATCATGGTTGCGGTCCAGGTGCCTCCGGGTCGGGCGTCCAGCGTGACCGAGTCGACGGGGACCTCATTCGTGGCACCGCCGAAGAAGGCGGCGAAGAGTTGCGGCGTCGTCCACGCGTCGAAGACGGCGTCGGGGGAGGCGTCGACGGTGTGGGTGAGGGTTGCTCCGGTTGTGTCGATCATGGTGATCCTGCCTTGTCGTCGTCGATGTCTGCAGGCATCGGTGGCTCGGTGCGGACGGTCTCGTCCCACCCGGGCAGACTCCCGGCGCGGCGGGAACCCATCGGCGCTCGGACGACGGAAGCGCTGGATGGGTCCAGTCGGCGATCCGCATCAGGATGGAGCGTTTGCCGCCTAGACGCCTTTGTTCTCAGCGCGGTGTGGTCGACCGCATTGGCGGATCGGAAAGATGGTCCGGCCGGACGATCATCCGAGGCCACGGCGGTTGCCGCAGGACCGCCGCCGATCCCAGGGCAGCTGCGACGAGACCGGTGATCACCCCGATGAGAGCCACTACCGTGTCGGGCGCAGGTCGGCGCCGAGGGTGGCCGCTGACCAGCGGATTCGGCCCGGGTGTCACATTCTCGTCGCCGCCGGTGTCTCGAGGGCGAGCACTATCGAACACCACCACGGAAGGCGGGACCATGAACACCACCGACATCAACCAGATCGGCGACGACAAGGCTGACGGGGAGCGGACGCACGTTGTCGTACTGGGTGCGGGCTACGCCGGCGCGATGGCGGCCAACCGGCTCCGGCGTGATCGTGCGGTCGACGTCACGGTCGTGAACCCACAGCCGTTCTTCGTACAGCGCATACGGCTCCACCAGTTCGTTTCGGGGACCGGTGATCCGCAGATCGCATTCGACGATGTGCTGGCCGACGACATCCGCGTTCTCGCCGACACCGCCACGCGCATCGACGCCGACGCACGGCGAGTCCATCTGGCGTCGGGCGCGCACCTCGATTACGACTACCTCATCTACGCGATCGGCACCCGCCACCGCACCCCCGAGATCCCAGGGGCCGCGGACCATGCGCTGTTCATCGCCGATTGGGAGAGTGCACAACGCATGCGCGAACGCGTCGAGGATCTGGCGGCGCACGAGACGGTCACCGTCATCGGCGGGGGACTCACCGGGATCGAGGTTGCGGCAGAACTCGCCGAGAGCGGACACAGCGTCCGGTTGGTGGGCGGCGGTGAGTTCGCGGCTTCGGTGAGCGCCCGGGCTCGACGCGCCACGGAGACGCAGCTGAATCGACTGGGTGTCGATGTCATGGACCAGGGACGTGTGGTCGAGCTCGGGGAGCGGACCGTCACCGTCGACATCGACGGTCAACGAATCGTGCTACCCAGCGCGGCAACGGTTCTCGCGACCGGCTTCGAGGCGCCGGAACTCGCGGCCGCCAGCGGCCTGGAGACCGACGAGATCGGCCGCCTGCGCGCCGACGCCGCCCTGGCCAGCATCGACGACGACCGGATCATCGGCGCCGGTGACGCGGTGGCTGTTGATGGCATGACGCTGCGGATGAGCTGTCAGGCCGCTGAACCACTGGGCGCCCAGGCCGCCGACGCGGTCCTCGCGAAGATCGCCGGTGAGCAGCCGAGCCCTGTCGACCAGGGCTTCGTCGCGCAGTGTGCCAGCATCGGCCGACATGCGGCCACCCTGCAGTTCACGCGCCGCGACGATTCGCCGACGCCGGCGGTGGTGACCGGTCGTCTCGCAGCCTGGACGAAGGAGTTGGTGTGCCGAGAAACCGTGGCCAACATCCGGCGTGAGGCCGCGCGGCCCGGTAAGTTCAGCTGGTTCGGTGCAGCGAAGAGCGCGACCGCCGAGCGTGAACCGGTCGGACGATGACGAACGGCCCGTCGACGAACGGAGTAGCTATGACAGGCGGTCAACTCGACCGTCGCGCAGCACGATTCGCAGAACTGCGGCCGTTGCTGTTCACCGTCGCCTATGAGATCGTCGGTTCCGCCGCCGACGCGGATGATGTCCTGCAGGAGAGCTACCTGAGGTGGGCGGAGGTCGACGACGTCGAAGTCGCCGACCCGAAGGCCTACCTCGCGAAGATCGTCACACGCCAGGCACTCAACACCCTGCGGTCGCGCTCGCGGCGTCGTGAGGAGTACGTCGGCCCGTGGCTCCCCGAGCCGATCCTGCTCGACGACCGCGACCTCGCCGACGACGTCGTACTCGCCGAGTCGGTGTCCACGGCGATGTTGGTGGTGCTGGAATCGCTGAGTCCGGACGAGCGTGCAGTGTTCGTGTTGCGCGAGGTGTTCGGGTTCTCCTACGCCGAGATCGGATCGATGGTCTCGAAGTCGTCGGCCGCGGTGCGCCAGATCGCGCACCGCGCCCGGTCGCATGTCGAGTCGCGGCGGCCCCGGTTCGAGCCGGTCGACGCCCAACGCGCCGGAGCGGTTGTCGAGGAGTTTCTCGCCGCCGCGCAGTCAGGTGAGGTCGAATCGCTCATGGCGCTGCTGTCGCCCGACGTCGTGTTCACCGCCGACAGTGACGGCAAGGCCACGGCGGTGAAACGGCCCATTCAGGGTTCGCTGCCGGTGGCGCGCCTGCTCACCGGATTCGCGCGACTCGGGACGACGATCGACGACTATCGCGCGGAGGTGGCGGTGCTCAATCACGAGCCCGGCATGCTCGTGTACTTCGACGGAAAACTGCAGGGCGTGTTCACGTTCCACATTGTCGACGGCGTGATCGACCAGATCTACGCGATGCGCAATCCCGACAAGCTCGCCGGGGTCGAGGAACCGCGAACGATCGCACGGTGACGTTCACCCGGCACGTTTCTATGCGGGAACAAGGCGATGAGGGCCGCGCCGGGCCTTGTTCTGCGACGATGGTCCGATGTTGCACAACTTGTCGACTCCCGCATCGCTCAGGTCGGTGCTGCGAGTTCGCACTGGTTTTCGGCATGGCATGCCGACGACAGAGTTGCGGATGAATCTGGCTCCTGACGCAGTGTGGGCGACGATCACCGATGTGAACGCCTGGCCGTCATGGGGACCCACGGTTTTCGGGGCGCAGGTAGACGGTGACGTCGAGTTGGCCTCTGGGACACGCGGAACGATCACGACTGTCGCGGGGGTACCCGTGCCGTTCGAGATCACCGAGTTCGTCGACGGACGATTGTGGGCGTGGAAGGTGGCGGGTGTGAACGCGACGCGGCACGAGGTGATCCCGGTGGCGGGTGGCTGCATTCTCAGCTTCGGTGCGCCGGTCTGGGCGGTACCGTATCTGCCGGTACTGGCCATCGCGTTGCCGCGGATCGAACGGATCGCGTCTGGTCTCGGAAGCTGACCTCGAAAGGCGCTGCTGCGTCAGAGATGTGATGACACCGGCCCCGCCGCGTCAGTCGATTGCCGCTGCCGGCGGCCTCAGGGCATCGCGCTGAACGAAGATACCGACAACGACGCCGACGATGGTCAAGAGCACGACCAGGGCTACCCCCGGAATCACGTACCCTATCCCGTCGGGGCAGACCCACACCTGCTGCCCATCGATCGTGGTCGAGGAACAGCCCAGGTGCAGCACGGACTCGGACAGATAGATCAGCGGCCACGCCAGAGCGACCGCTGTCGGTACCGCGACCGCAACACTGACCAGGAGGATTCCGATCAGTGTCGACAGTGAGCGCAGAAGCCGCGAGTCCGTCATCGCCTCACTGTACGAGCGACCGTCGCCCAATATCAGTGCCCCGGACCGACGCCATCATGAGAGCAGTCCACTGGGTGTCACGGCCACCCACCGGCCATCGCTGGGTGGTAGGTCTTTCCACCCGCGGGAGTGGGCACGGTCGCAGATGATGCGTTCGCATCGCGGGCGGTCGGCGGGGGAGGCGTGCCATCGTTCGACGGCGGCGGCGATCGTGGGAAGCACGGTCACGTGTGGACCCATCGTTGGGTGGCGGGACTCCGCAGCGTATACGTCGCTCCAGAAATGACTCCCGACGACTGGGTGGACAAAACCGTCACCGATTCGGGCCGACATCATCTTGCTGTAGGCGCGCGTGCCCGCAGCATGAACTCCGTCGTCGTGGTCGCCGCCGAGGGCGAACATCAACTCTTCACCGAGCTGCTGCTGATGAACGGTTGTCATCGAATGCCCGTCGATGACCGGTTCGCCGGGTGCTCGGCGGCGAAATCTGGACATGATGTCGGCGACCGTGGCGGCGATCTCCGGGGGGATCAGCGGCGGGACAGAGTTCGCCGGCTCGTCACTGGTGAAAGCGAGGTACCGGAGGCTCTCTCCGACGAACGTGTCCCACGTTCCCTCCACGATTGAGTACTGGGTGACGGAATAGATGAATTGGTCGAATACGTCACGGGCAAACGGGACGCTCCGGCGTAGCAGGTCGACCTGGGCGAGAGGTACAGCACGGTGCAAGCGGGATTCGAGGAGACGGTCCTCGTGGTACAGACTCACTTCGATCCCCATGCACTCGGCAAACCGACGGTCGACGCCGTCGGGCATGAGGTCACCTGTGACCAGTAGAACACGGAAACCACCGGATGTGATCGGTCAGCCTTCACGTCTTCAGAGCTTGACGGCAGTTTCCGGCCAACCGGCCACGTATCACTCTGCACGACAGACGTTCTCGTGGTGAGAGCTGTTGGTGTAGAGGTGGTAGTCGCAGCTCGGGGTGTACATCCGAGGCCCACCCGGTGGGGGAGACACGACACGCTGAATGGCCGGCCCAGATCGCGAGGTAGCAGTCGTCGGAACTGCGCGTCACCACAGCCAGGGCTCTGTACGTCCGGGTGACGACGGCGTGGTCGCCGCCGACGTAGAGAGGGTGAACGCCGTCGCACGGCTCAATTCGCGCAGCGTGTGTTACCGTACTGAAACACTCGTTTCAGTGAGATTACTCGGAGGTCGCGATGACCCAGGGAACAGCAGCGGCGTGGTCGACCCCGCCGTCCGGTGGTGTCGTGCTCCGTCCGTTCGGCAAGCCAGGCGACCTCGGGTGGGTCGTACAGACCAACGGCGAGGTGTACGCGCGCGAGTTCGGTTGGGACATAACGATCGAGACGCTGGTCGCCGACATCGTTGCCGCCTTTGCCCGCAACCACGACGAAGACACCGAGGCCGGCTGGGTCGCCGAACTCGACGGCGCGCGGGTCGGCTCGGTGTTCTGCACTCGTGGACAGGATGAGCGCACCGCCAAGCTGCGAGTGCTCGTGGTCGATCCGAAGGCGCGAGGGCACTCGCTGGGTCGACGTCTGGTCGGGACCAGCGTCGATTTCGCGAGGCGAGCGGGCTATGAGCGGATGGAACTCTGGACGGTCGACTCCCTGACTTCAGCTCGTCGCGTCTACATTGACGCCGGATTCGCGCTGGACACCGAGTGGTCGAGCCGCCTGTTCGGAAAAGATCTGGTCGAACAGACCTGGTCACAAACTCTGTGAGCGCGCCACGGCCTGAGCTGGCGACAGGCTCTGCCCGTCGAGTCCAGCTCCTCGACGCCGCATACGCCTACATCGTCGACAACGGGGCAGCCTCCCTGTCGCTACGACCGTTGGCGACCGCGATCGGGTCGAGTCCGCGTGTGCTGCTGTACTTGTTCGGCAGCAAGGATGGACTCATCCAGGCACTGCTGCAGCACGCTCGCGCCGACCAGATGGAATCGATGGCGGGGCGCGTAGTCCTCGCAAAACAGCCTGCTGCACGGGATATCTTCGCCGTTGCACGAGCGGTGTGGGAATGGCTGTCCACGCCTTCGCAACGACCGGTACTGGCATTGTGGGTCGAGGCTTACGGTCGAGCGCTCACCGACCCCGACGGCCCGTGGAGCCTGTTCGCGCAGGGGACTGTCGACGACTGGCTGACGATGCTCGCCGAGGCGCAACCGACAGGCGTCCGGCAAACGTCGAAGGCCGAAAGTGAACGGACGGCTGTTCTCGCCGTCCTCCGTGGCGGTCTCCTCGACCTGCTGGCAACCGGCGACGTCCGACGAACCACAACCGCTGTCCACATGGCTCTGGACTCTCTGGCTGGACGAGTCGTGCCCGAGGGCCCGCAGTAGTGGGTGATCGGCGCGGGTTAATACAGCAGATGAGTATGCAATCATCTACTTGACATAATATCTATTATCGGCTAAAAACGAGGCTAGTGGAAGGCTAGTATTGCGGCTATCATGTAGCCATGACGACAGTGCCACTCGGTGAAGCTAAGGACAAGCTCTCCGCGCTGGTCGACAGCGCCGAGAGCACGCACGACATCATCACGATCACCAAGCACGGCAAACCCGCCGCGGTGCTGATGTCGGCCGACGACCTCGAATCGCTGCACGAGACGATCTACTGGCTCTCACGCGCCGGCGTCCGCGACGACGTCGCTACCGCAGACGCCGAGTACGCGGCCGGTGAGACCGTCTCCATCGACGACCTGCGCGCCGAACACGGCATGCCGCCGAAATGAGCGACGCTCCGACAGACTCGTCCGCCCCGTACCGGGTTGAGGTCGCATCCCCAGCTCGACGCGACCTTCAACGACTCCCATCCCGGATCGTCCACGCCGTCATCGAATTCATCTCCGGGCCGCTCGCCGAGAACCCCCACCGGCTTAGCAAGCCGCTGCGCGACGACCTCGCAGACCTTCACAGCGCCCGCCGCGGCGATTATCGCATCCTGCTCCGCATCGACGACCCCAACCACACCATCGTCATTGTCAGAATCGACCACCGAGCCCACGCCTACCGCACCTGAGTCTGGTGCGTTGAATTCTCAACCGACCCGGCGGTACTTCCTGTGCATTGCCTGCTTCGTCGTTCCAAGGAGCGTGCCGATCTCTGCCCACGACAGTCCTGCCAGGCGTGCCCGCCGCACCGCGACTTCCTCCTCGCGGGCAATCTCCCGTCGCCAATCTGCGACTCGGGAAAGCTGCTCGATTGGTGTCTCGTCGTCGTCGCCGCGGTCCAGTCCAGTCCTCATGCAGACCAGCGTGCCCGTGTCTCCGCGATCCGTCAACATTGGTTGACGGAAACCAGTTTGAATCACTGCTCGTCGTCAGTACCCGCATTCCTGGGCTGTCGACCAGCTCTAAGACCTCATCATCGCGCTGCAACGCCAGGTCAGCATGATCATCGCCGCCTCAAGACCACTTGTAGTGGTGACGATGGAGTGATCGTAAGCGGAACACGCACTATCCATCACCGCTGTGCGAGCTGTCAGCCTCGCCATCGGTGCTATCCGGGGGTCCCGAGCGACGGTCCGGCCAGTTGGAAGGGTCGGGCAGCAAGCTGCGATCACCACCGAAGGCATCGCCGAGCCCGAAACCGCCATTGCGAATGGCCATATCCAGTCCTGAAGACTTCCACAACCTGGAAGCCACGTCATCGAAAGCTCCAGGGTTGGTCTTGCTTAGCGACAGCAACGCGTCGTTCAGAGCACCCTCTTAGCGAAGAATGCCTGTGCGGCGACGACTCCGACTGCGAACGAGCTGCAGCACGAATGGCCGAGGCCCACCTGCCTAACGCCCACCAGCTCCTGACGATGCTCGCCGACACCCTCGGCTACAGCCTCACCAAGCGGTAAGTAGGAACGAAGCCTCCCGCTGCCCGGACATCCCAGGCAGCGGGAGGCTTTCGCTCATACGTGGTTATGCCTGCGTGAGGCGGTCCTCGCGCTCGCGGACCAGTCGCACGATCCCCTGGAACACGCGGTACCCGCGTGCCCGCTGGTACCCGCTCACCGCTCGGTCGTACACCGCCGCGACCGGAAGGGTCTCCGACTCCAGACCGCGGTCCTCGACCAGCTCCTCGTAGATCGAGTTGAACGGAGCGATCCAGTTGTTCAGGCGGCGATCGGGACCGTAGTCGCCCAGCCGGTACACCGACTCCCGCGAGACGAACCCGCCGTTGCGGATGAGATTTTCGCGCTAAACAAGTTCTCTTACGAACCGGCCCTCGGTGCCATAGATTGAGCCGGGACTCACCGTAAGGTGGGTCGATGGTAGCCACTTTCGCCGTATCGCGTGCAGGCAAGGCCCAGGTCGTCGCCGCCGCTATCATCGGCTTCGTAGTCGGGATGTTCGTCGTGATCCCGCTCGCCCATCTGACACGGAGCTGGCTGGGCTTGTCGGAACCCACCGCCGCGCCCCTGGATGCACCGGTGGACAGGCCGCTCATCGCCACGTACTGGGTTCCGTGGTTGCTGGCATGGGCGGTGCTACTCCTTCCCGGGATCGCGGTTATGCTCCCGGCACGCACCCGTTGGGCTGGCTGGGCGTACTCGCTCGCGGCTGGCGTAACGGCCGGAGTGATCGCGCTACTCGGGGCATGGACCGATTGGGGCTTGGGATAGACCTTGTCGATCAGGACTGCTTCTTGCAACTCGCCCTAGTTCAACACGTCCCGTTACCAGTTGAAAAATGCTGGGGGACAGGGCTTTAGCTAGCCAGATAGACATAGGCCCGTCGGCGTCACAGGCCGAGCTGCTGGCGCAGCGTGGCG
The DNA here is from genome assembly GCF_016924115.1 of Gordonia sp. BP-119. Lineage (NCBI taxonomy): Bacteria > Bacillati > Actinomycetota > Actinomycetes > Mycobacteriales > Gordoniaceae > Gordonia > Gordonia sp. BP-119. The sequence goes on along the minus strand of NZ_JAFFZF010000033.1, from coordinate 4,429 downwards.
AGGTCCTGTTGAGCGACGTCGAGGATCTCGGCGGCCGCCGGCGGGCAGTATCTGATCGCCTTGTCGTTTTCCGTGATGACCAGGTGGGTGTCACCGGCCAGGATGAAGTGGGCCTTCTTGCCTTTGCGGTGGGCGGCGCACGGACGCTCGTGATTCGTGCGGGGCGTCTCGACACGGACGTGGCGCAGGATCGCTTTGGTGGTGGGCATGCTGACTCCTTTGGGGCACGGTACGGGTGAGGTTTTACCCGCGTTGGGACAGTTGGGATCTCAACGTGTCGCGGACGGTGTCGGCGATCTTGTCGATGCGTTCGAAGATGGTGGTCAACTGCTCGCCCGACCACTCGCCGCGGGTGCCGTTGGGCATGCCCACCGCCTCGTTGATCGCCGCGGCCAGACGGCGGATTGCGATGACCGTGTTGTGCTGACGCGGGCCGCCCGTGACGGCCATCAGCTGGTGACCCCGGGTCGGGAGGTCGAGGTCGGCCAGAATTCGGTTGGCGACCGCCTTGGTGCGCTGGTTGACCCGGGTCTTGGCCGATTGTCGTGCCCGCTGCGGGGAGACCGGGATCGGCTGCGGCGCAGGGGGTGCGGCTGCTGCCTGCTGCGCCAGCAGGCGTTGGCGTAGCTGCTCGCGGTCAACGACGTCGCCGACACGAATGCCGGGGGCGACTTCGCGGTTCAAGATCTCGTCGAGGACCCGGTCGTCGGTGGGATCAAGGTAGGTCTGCTCGACGAAGTCGGTGAGGATCTCGTTGTCGACGAGCATGCCCTCGTCGAATCGGCGGGCACGCGGTTCGCCATCACCGTTGCCATCGCCGTCATCGTCGGTGGTGCCGGCAACCCATCCGTGCACCAAGGCTTGGTCATCGAGGTCGAGTTCGCGGAATTCTGACCAGCGGGCGTCGTTGTTGAGTCCGATGTGGGACACGATGTGGCCCTGGTTGTCGGGGTGCTCGGGGGCCGCCTCCTGCACCACGCGCATCACCCGGCCGACAAACTGGATGTAGGGCGCCAGGCTGCGGAAGGGCCGGAAGATCGCCGCGACACTCAGGCGCGGGTGGTCGAAGCCCTCACCGAGCATCTGCACCTGCACGACGCAGTCGAGCTGCCCTTGGCGCAGCCGTGCGATGACGGCGTCCTGGTCGTTTTCGTCCATGTCGGAATGGATCTCGGCCGCGCGGTATCCGCATTCGTTGTAGATCGCGGCGACCTGGCGGGCATGGTCGACCGAGCAGGCCGCGGCGATGATCTGGTGCTGGATACCGGTCTGGGCGCGCATCCGGTCACACGCCTGGATGCTGGCCTCCACGATGTGGCGGTTGCACTCGGTACTCAGCGCCACGCCGCGGCGGAACCAGGCCTCCTCGCGCAGTTCCAGGACTTCGTCGAGGGTGTGGCGGCGGGTGTCGTCACGGTAGGTGAAGTACAGCTCGGCGGGGGCGACGTTGCGGGAGTGGATCTGCTTGATGTAGCCGGTGATCATCGCCCGGGTGAACGGGTACCGGTAGACGATGTCGCCGTGCAGCTGCTGCTGGTCGGAGCGAAACGGGGTGGCGGTCAGGCTGACGACCTTGGCATTGGGGAAGCGCCGGAACACCTTCTGCCAGCTTTCGGCGGCAGCGTGATGGCCCTCATCGACCAGGATCATGTCAAAAAAGTCCTCCGGGAACTGCGGAAGCCACCGGTCGGCCTGGCTGGCCAGCTGCTGGATGTTGCAGACCACGAAGTCACTTTCGATCGCGTCGTGGACGTTGGCGTTTGGCCCGTCCAGGACGGCCATCCACGGCCCTGCGGTGAAATCCGACAACACCCGACACTTGGTCCAGAAACACTGCGGGCTGGTGATGTCCACGGCATCGGCGACCCCCTTACGGATCGTCAAGTTCGGCGTGATCACCAGCGTGCGACCACGGGCGATGCCGAAGGGCAGAGTCGCCATGATGCCGGTCTTGCCGCACCCGACTGGAATCTGCACGATCGCCGGGGTGGCGTTCTCAGCGAAGTGCTCGCGCACAGCACGGTGGGCCTCGCGCTGTGGCTCCCGCAACGCCGCGTTGGCCTCGACGTCCGCGTTGGCGGTGACGAACACACTGCTGTTGGCGCCAGCCGCGGCGGCCTCCTGGGCACGGCGATACTCCAGCCGGAACGGCTCCAGGTCGGCGCGCCGGTAATACCGGTAATCACTGCCGGGGCGCCGCAGCGCAGGCAAGGTGCCGTCACGATCCCATCGCCGCAGCGTCTGGGCGGACACCCCGAGATAAGCAGCCGCCTCCGCGACTCGCAGAAAACCTTGTTCAGCCATGATTAAAACTATACAACATTATACAACTCTAACAAGTATCCACTGCGTATATTGCCGCGCGCAAATGAGCTTCAACCTCGACACACTCTCCCGCTCACACGTCAGGTCACCTGGACGGGCCGGGCCCTCGAGGCCGACAAAGTCACCACAGCGTCCCGCTACATCAGTCGGGCAGGTAGGTGCGAGGCAGGAGTGCCGAAGTGATCTGCGGTACCCGATTTTCGTTGACGTAGATCACACATTGCAGATAGCGTGTCCACCACTTGCTGGTCTTGGGGGGCGAGTGAAGGTGGTGACGGTGCGTAGGTTTGGTATTGCCCTGGCCTCGTTAGTAATTGCCGCATTAATGTGGATCGGCGCAGGCGCGGTACGCGCGGACGTCTTCCATGGTTACTGGATCTACGGGAAGATCCACGAGGAATACGAACAAGCCGGTGGTTACAACTTCTTCGGCAACGCCACCATCCCCGAGTCAAACACCCAGAACGGCGGCAAGTTTCAGAAGTTCGTCAAGAACAGCTCGATCTACTGGCACTCCGCCGTGGCCGGCGGGCATGCCAACCAGATCGGTGGACTTATTCGCGATGCGTGGGGCCGAGTAGGTTGGGAGACTGGGTATCTGGGCTATCCGATCACCCGCGAGTTCGGCGTCAACGGCGGGCGCGCGAATCACATGGTGGCCGGGTCGATCTACTACTCGGCCACGACCGGAGCTAAAAACGTGTGGCTGGGAATCCGCGACGTCTGGGCCGATTCAGGCTGGGAGAACGGGCGATTCAAGTTTCCCACTGAAGACACCCGCACCACCACCTGCTCGGTCTGGGCGCAAGACTTCCAGGGCGGCACTGTGCTCTACAAGGACACGGGCGTCGGCGGCTACTTCCTACCCAACAACGACGTCGATGGGCAGCGCCTCGCCTACAGCACCGGCGGCGGTTTCCTCTACGGCGCCGAGCTGCAATCTGCGGTGAACTCCTGGAACCAACTCAGTCCTATCACGGTCGCGCCGGTAGGTGTGTTCGAGGTTGCCGATGTGGCGATCTCGACGGAAAACCGATCCGATGTGAGCTGGTCTGGGCTGCACACGCGCTACAACGCGCCGCTGACCAGCACTATCCAGATCAACATGCACTACGTGCAGGGCTACTCATCGGCGAGGAGAGCGGGGGTGATCGCCCACGAGATTGGGCACGCACTGGGACTGTTCCACACCTGCTCCAACGACCTGATGGCAGATAATGACGGGGCCCGCGGAACGTCCTACACGCCCACTGGGCTCACCCGCGACCTCTACCACAACAAGTGGGGATTCTGATGACCACCAACCACCGAGCAACACGACCGGCGGCCCTCACGCTCGGCATCGTCGGCATCTTCGCCGCTGCCACCCTGGCCGCGTGCGGCGAACAAACCGTCAATGAGGGCATCCCTCCCCTCGAATCGGCCACGGCCACCTCGACCGCCCATGCGGACTCGATCACCGACACCTCTGACCTACGCAACCTGATGGCGATCTCGACGCACGTCTTCACCGGCCGCGTCGAATCAGCCGCCGGCACCAAGGCACTCGGGCCACTCCCCGAAACTCAGTACAGCGTGCTCACCAAAACGGCGATCAAAGGTGAAGTCCCCGAGAGCGTGGTAGTCAACCAGCAAGGCGGAGTCAAAGACGGTGTCTACATTTCCGTCAACGGCGACAGACCTCTCAAGGTCGGCCAGTGGTACCTGTTCGCCACCCGCTACCTCGAGTCAGAGAAGTGGTACACCCTCGTCCCTGTCGACGGCCGCAAGCCTGTGACTGAACAACAAGCCCGCGACAGAGCCTCCGCGCCCCTAGCCGCAGCTGAGGCCGCGTTGCGCGCCAACCCCCAAAACCGGCTCGCACCACCGGCCCCACCGAGCCCGTCGATGACCTTTCCGATACCCCAACCCGGCGACCGCAACCCGCCACCACCCTCACCGGCGCCAACCGGTTAATCATCCGGTGGTCAGGGTGTATGAACCGTCCTGGATCGGATGGAGACCTCGTTTAGGCCACCGCCATCTCGGAGGTGGCTGTCTCACGGTAGCGCCTCTCGTACTCAATGGGCGGGCAGTAGCCGATCGATGAGTGCAGCCGCTCGGT